>JAUWBY010000379.1 GCA_030609605.1 Candidatus Eiseniibacteriota bacterium | reverse complement strand
AGATACGATGTGGGGTCGGGATTCATCATCGACCCGGACGGTTACATTCTCACGAACGACCATGTTGTGCGGGAAGGCAGAGAAGTCAAGGTCGTCCTGCGGGATGGCAGGGAGTTCAACGGAACCGTCGTGGGTGCCGATCAGCGCTACGATCTTGCGGTCATCAAGATCGATGGGAAGGACCTTCCGGCAGCGCCGCTGGGAGATTCCGACAGCGTTATGATCGGCGAGTGGGTGGTGGCCATCGGCAATCCATTTGGATATCTCCTGAACGACGCAGAACCAACGGTGACCGCCGGAGTGGTCAGCGCGCTGCACAGAGACATCCAGCCATCAGGTACGTCGGCAGTGTACAAGGACATGATACAGACCGATGCAGTGATCAATCGCGGCAATTCCGGCGGTCCGTTGGTGAACAGCAATGGTGAGGTCATCGGTATCAGCACATTCACGCTCTCATCGGAGGACGGCGGGTACTTCGGGATGAGCTTCGCGATTCCAATCAACACTGCGCGCCTTCTTGTGGACGAACTCGTTCGCCACGGCAGGGTCAGAGATATCTGGATCGGTATCGGGCTTACAAACGTGACGCCACGCGTGGCACGTGCTCTCGATCTTGCGGATGGTGAAGGAGCACTCATAGCTGCGGTAGAACCGGAGAGCCCCGCCGACCGGGCGGGCCTGAGGCCGGGTGACGTGATCATCGCGATGAACGGCCTCGCCGTGTCGAACGCGTCCGAGGTCTGGAAGGCGACATTCACCGCGAAGGTCGGTGATACGATCGCAGTGATGGTGATCCGTAGAGGCCAGATTCGAAAACTGAGTATCAAGCTGGAGGAGGTACCTGGTTGAGCGCGGCGACTGCGCCCTCTGTTTCTGTTCTCAGAGTACTCGGCGTCAATGACGAGGAGCTTCTGCGTCGACTGGCGCGTGCGGGACTGAGCTTCACGATCGATGAGGCGCGACATGTCTCGGACCTTCTGGGTAGAGACCCCACGGTTGTGGAAGCCAATATCTTCAATACGATGTGGAGTGAACACTGTTCGTACAAGAGCAGCCGCGAAGTGCTTGGGAAGTACCTTCCTACCGAGGGAACAGGCGTGGTGATTGGACCTGGTGAGGACGCCGGGATTGTTCGCCTCGCGACGGTGGACGGGAAGAACTACTGCATTGCGATAGCACACGAGAGCCACAATCATCCTTCCCAGGTAGTTCCGAACGAAGGAGCTGCCACCGGTATCGGCGGCATCGTGAGGGACGTCTACTGCATGGGGGCGGATGTCGTGGGCGTGCTGGATCCTTTGCGTTTCGGTGATCCCATGGGTGAGAATGCTGAGCGGACAAGGGAGATCGTGCACGGTGTCGTGGAGGGCATCTGGCAGTACGCCAACGCGTTGGGTGTTCCGAATCTCGGCGGCGACGTCTACTTCGACTCCTCATTCGACGAGAACTGCCTCGTCAATGTCGTGGCACTTGGTCTGGTTGTCGAGGATGAGATCGTCCGAAGTCGCATCCCCGTTGAGGCGAAGAACTTGGACTACGACCTGATCCTCGTCGGGAAGCCGACCGACCCCTCCGGGTTCGGAGGGGCTACCTTCGCATCGAGAATCCTGGATGAAGAGCGGGCGTTGGACGAC
>JAUWBY010000202.1 GCA_030609605.1 Candidatus Eiseniibacteriota bacterium | reverse complement strand
GTTGAACATTGAGTAGAGACTGACGCGGATTTCCATGTCCGGCGCGCTCGGATCCTGCTCGGAAGGATTGATGATCATCTCGTCGGTCAGCGCATCCCTCAGCATATCGGCTGCGTTCCGCAGCGAATCGACCGCTCCGGGGCCAAGGAAATCGTCATCCTCCAGAGGAATCCACCCGGACTCCGAGACAGTGATGAAGTCGTATGCCTGATCATCGGTCTCTCCCTCAAGTGCATCACAGGCATCATCGAGATGGTCGGCTGCTTCCATCAGCTCATCGTAGGCCGAATTCATGTGGTCGGCGCTGTTGAGCGTCAGGAAATTGCTGTCTTCATCGATGAGATACTCGAGGGTTTCATCCTCCAGCGTGTCAACGTTGTAGGAGACAACCATGTAGCACATCGACTGCATGGCATCGACCGGCACGTGCGCAAAGTACGCGTCCGTCGCGTCGAATTCGAGGTAGTCCGGGATCCCCAGCGAGTCCGGCGGCACCAGTGAATCGGGCAACGCCGCCCATGGGTCCAGTGTGACTACTACGTCCATCTCCTCGAAGAGAGTCAGGTAAGCATCAATCTCATCGAGTGAGGGAATCACCTCTTCCACGATGAAGTCCTGGATATCCGAGAAAATGAAGTCCTCCCGCACGTTCTTCTGTATCACGTTGCGCACCGTCTCCATGTCGGGTCTGTTGAGATACCAGAAGAGGGCGTTGTGTCTCGCGCTCTTGCTGCCATCGTCGAACAAATCGTCCATGATGTCGCCCAACTGCTCATCGGTGCCCGTCACCATGAGACGACAGAAAGCGGCCATGAGAAGAGCATCGGGATTGTTGGGATCGTCTTCCAGAACTCCCTCAAAACAGTCAAGATGTTCCGAGAAATCGATATCCCACTCCCAAGGGGACTCTTGCATCATGTCTACGTGCGCAAGATCCTCTTCAAGCGCGGTCTTGCAAGACAAGTATGATTGCCCGTCACCATCGCCACTTGTGCTGCAACCGTACCCTGCAAGCCCAAGCAATACCACCGCCACCAAGACTGCTGCAGATCTTGCGATCCTCATCTTCGCACCTCCAGTCTCAGGAACCCAGCCTCCGAGCGAGCCCCCATCCCTCACAATGGCCCTCGTGTCTCAAATCGACAAGTCCTCCTACGGCAAGACCATATCCAAGGTCCCCTGAGAAGTCAACACCGAACAGTGCAACCACCCCAACACACAGCCATCCCCGAGTCGCAAGCGATTCGGGGATGCACTCTGGTACGCCCAGGAGGACTCGAACCCCCAACCTTCTGATCCGTAGTCAGATGCTCTATCCAATTGAGCTATGGGCGCTCTACTGGTCTGGCGGAGAGGGAGGGATTCGAACCCTCGGTACACTTGCGCGCACAACTGCTTAGCAGGCAGCCCCCTTCAGCCGCTCGGGCAACTCTCCATGGTGGGTGTTCGCCTGAATCCTAGGTTGTGGCGGAGGGCGAGGGACTCGAACCCCCAAGGGCGCAAACCCGGCGGTTTTCAAGACCGCTGCCTTACCAATTAGGACTAGCCCTCCCCTCGCTCACGCAGTATAGCAATCCCGGCACCGGCTGTCAAACCGCTACTGCCAGGTTCGGTTGCCCAAGCGATCGCTTCGTCTCCTGCTACGTTCCTCTCTTTCCCATTCCTTGAGTCTCCGTCTTCTCCCACGTACCCGCAGCACGACAGCAAGAATGGCCAGGAGCGCGGCCGCGAGGAAGAGTGGATTCCACCCGGTGAGTAGGAGACCGATCCCGAACCTGTCTCGGAAATATCTCTCGGCCGCAGCGTAGAAACCGGCCCTTGTCATTCCCATCTCACGCCTAAGCGCAATATCGAAATCGCCGGCGGCTCTCACGGCGTTTACCAGAGCACCGACGTCTTCATGTTCTGTCGCCTGCCTGAGCAGCTCTACAGCGCGGAAACTTTCTGCGTACGCGAGTGCGGCCTCCTTAGTCCCCTCCGGAAATCGCCCCTCCAATTCCGCGAGGGGGATCAGCCTGTTGAACAGGACGGCGCTTGCCATCGCACTTGACTGGGTCAGTCGCCACTGCCCCGCCACCGTCATCGCGATTCCCTCGTCGAACCACCGCGGCACGCGTACGGGTCCAAGGACTTGTGCAATCGCTATGTGCGCAAGCTCGTGAACGATCACAGCTTCCATCTGAAGTGGATACTGCACGATTCGTGGGCTCTTGAGGACGATAAGGTCTTGACTCGGCACGGCGCAGCCAACACCCCAGTCGGGTACTCCTCCTTGCGTCAACTCACTGAACTCCCTGTTGCTCTGAGCAATAACGACGCGGACTGGGCCGAGTTCCTGCAGCGACATCTCCTCCAACAGTTCCCCCACCGTCGCATCTATGATCTCGCCCACGCGCACAGCCGCTTGAGCATCCGCTTCAGAGAAGAGCACAACGATTCCACCGGTCTGCTCTCTCTCTCGCAGTTCGTCCTTCGGAGCTGCTGATGCCGCGCCTGCAATCAGCAGGAGGGCGACGAGCGCCCTCCCTGCAATCCGGCCTGAACGTGATCTAGGATTCATCAGCGGCTAGGCTCTGTTTCTCAAAGGTGAAATCCTCCTGAGACGCTCGACAATCCCCGGCATTAGCGCGAGGACCCGATCCACGTCCGCCTCGGAGGTGTATCTGCCCAGACCGAAACGGACAGAACCCTGCGCCACATTCGGCTCAATTCCCATCGCCGCCAGAACATGCGAAGGACCGGCCGCGTCGGTCGTGCAGGCCGATCCAGTGGAAACTGCTATGCCCCCCATATCGAGACTCAGCACGATACTGTCACCCTCGACAAAGAGAAAAGAGAGGTTCGCCGTTATTGCGATCCGCTTTTCCCTGTGCCCATTCAGGACGACGTCGGGGATCTCGCTCAAGAGTGTGTTCTGGAGGCGGTCGCGGAGAGCCGACAGGCGCGCGGTCTCTCGATCCATCTCGTCGACAGCTAGTTCCACTGCTTTGCCGAGCCCGACGATTCCGGGGACGTTCTCCGTACCGGCCCGCATCCCGCGCTCGTGGCTGCCGCCGTGCGCGATCGGGTGCATTCGCGTCCCGGCTCGCACGTAGAGTGCACCGACGCCCTTCGGACCATATAGCTTGTGTGCCGACAGGGAGAGCAGGTCGATCCCCAGCGCATTCACATCCACAGGGATCTTCCCGACTGCCTGCACTGCATCCGTATGAAACGTGATGTCGTGCTCACGAGCGATATCGGCAATCTCCTTCAGAGGCTGGATGGTTCCGACTTCGTTGTTCACATGCATGACGGTTATCAGACATGTGTCACCCCGTACCGCCTGCCTCACGTCCCCCACGTCTACCAGGCCATCAGCGTCCACGGGAAGATACGTGACTGAGAAACCGAACTCCTTCTCCAGATACTCACATGTTGAGAGAACTGCGTGATGCTCGATCGCGCTCGTGATGATGTGCCCGCGTCCGGGTAGATGCGCGAACGCCACCCCCTTGATGGCAGCATTGTCCGATTCCGATCCACCACTCGTGAAGACCACTTCAGAGGGTTTTGAACCAAGGCCGCAAGCCACCTGTTCGCGTGCCCGTTCAATGGCTGCGCGGGACTCCTGGGCTAGACCGTACGGACTGGAGGGGTTGCCGAACCTCTCCGTGAAATACGGTAGCATCGCTTCCACGACCTGGGGATCAGCAGGTGTTGTCGCGTTGTAATCCATGTAGATGATATCCATCACGCACCTCCGGGGTTTTCCTTCCCCGAGAGAGAGGCCGGTCCGCCTCCGGACCGGCCCATACTGCCTCTCATATCTTGCCGTTCGGGTACGATGTCAGTCCGATGGACTCGCCGAACCGCGCCGATCTGTTAGCCCTGGTTCCAGCGCTCCCTGGCCTCTTTCTGTTCTCTGATCTCGATGAGCTGCTGCTGACGTTCTATCTCTCTGATCGCGTGGCTCCGCCACTCTGGATCGCCCTTCGCCTGTTCGAGCCGCGCGATCGCACCCTCGTAGTCCCCCTGCCTCTCGAGCGCCTTCGCCCATGCAACGTACGCGCTACCGGATCCGGATCTCAGCGCAAGCACACGCTTCGCAGTGGCGATCGCAGATGCAAACTGTCCTGCGTCATTGTACGCGTCAGCAAGAGCGAGAAGGTACGACACATCGTCCGGCCGGTTCTCGAGCAGGAGTTCGTACTGCTCGACCGTTTTCTGGTAGTCTCCCTGGTCCCTGTACACACCGGCTAGGTTGGCCCTGGATGCGACGTCACCGGGCGTCTGCTGAAGAACGGCCAGGAATAGATTCTCTGCCATGTCCAGATCACCGATTTTCATGTAGAGGAAACCCAGCGTCGACAGCGTGTAGGCGCTGGCCGCCCCTCGGACTCGGACCTTCTCGTACGCTGTTATTGCCTGGTCGTAGATCCCCGCTCTGTAGTAGAGATGAGCCACCGACTGCGATCCCCGAGTGTCGTCCGGCATCAGCTCCTGAGCACGGCGATACGCCTCTATCGCTGCCAGATCCATCTCCATCTTCTCGTATGCGTATCC
>JAUWBY010000004.1 GCA_030609605.1 Candidatus Eiseniibacteriota bacterium | reverse complement strand
ACGGCGCGCGTTTCAGCACGTCCTGGCCATTTCGGAGGGGAGTGCGCCTTTGAAGAAACACGCGCTGGTCGTATTCGACAACGTTGCGTGCGCTCGCGGCCTCAAGCTTGGATGGGGTTTCGCTGTCGTTATCCGCGGGTTTGCGAAGACAATCCTCTTCGACACCGGCTCCGAGGGCGATAAGCTACTCTCCAATATGCTGGCTCTGAAGGTATCTCCATCAGAGATCGACGCCATATTCATATCACACGCACACGACGACCACACCGGGGGGCTCCCCGCGTTTCTTCGCGCCAATCACAGAGTTGAGGTCTTCCTGCCTGAAGACGTGTCCGTAGAAACCGTCGTGGCTATCGATCAAGCCGGCGCTCTCCCAACTATCATCGGTGTCGGAAAGAGGATCGCTCCCGGCATTGTCACGACCGGCGTCGTCGGGAAGAAACCCTCGGAGCAAGGTCTGGTGCTTGCCGGCGATGGCGCCGCAACACTCATTACCGGCTGCGCCCATCCTGGCGTGGACAAGCTCGTTGGCGCCGCCAAGCAGCAATCCGGACTCCAGGTGAAGCTCGTTATCGGAGGGATGCATCTTGGTCAGAGCAGCAGAAGGAAGATACTAGCACTGACGAAAC
The DNA here is from genome assembly GCA_030609605.1 of Candidatus Eiseniibacteriota bacterium. Lineage (GTDB taxonomy): Bacteria > Joyebacterota > Joyebacteria > Joyebacterales > Joyebacteraceae > Joyebacterum. The sequence goes on along the minus strand of JAUWBY010000004.1, from coordinate 23,647 downwards.
GCCTGAAGGAGATGGGAGTGGAACAGCTGGCGCCGTCGCACTGCACGGGAGATGCGAGCATGCAGATTCTCTCGGAGCTCTTCGGCGATGCATTCATAGACAGCGGATTGGGAAACCGGATCCTGCTGGTGTAGTAGCTTGCTCAGAGAATGGAAGTATAATCGATGTCAAATAATCTGTGTCATTTTGAGCTCATGGTCAGCGATGTGGACAAGGCAAAGGAGTTCTACGGCAAGATCTTCGACTGGAAGTTCTCCGCGTCGGACATGCCGGAATACACCATGATCGACACCGGCGTGGAGCCGGGTGGCGGCATGATGAAAAAGCCGGCCGAGGCCCCTGGATTCGCCCTCTCCGTATACTATCTCGTCGAGAGCATCGATGAGACACTCAAGAAGGTTGCCGATGCTGGTGGACGGCTGCTGGTCCCGAAGATGGAGATCCCGACGATCGGCTGGTGGGCCCTGTTCGCCGATCCTGACGGCATCCCGGTGAGTATCTTCGAGAGCGCGGCCTGATCGGCTCATCGGTTTAGACCTGGACGAAGGGGCCGTAGTCCGCCAAACTCACCTATTCACGTGTAGACACAGGGGCGGCGCTCTCACAAGCCCCGCGTACTGAGGGGAAATCGGTTGCCTATGGTCGGGTTGAAACGAGAGCTGACGCTCCTGGACACATTCTGCATAGCAACAGGTGCGATGATAAGTTCCGGACTCTTCGTGCTTCCCGGAATCGCATACGCCGTAGCGGGTCCTGCGGTTGTTCTCGCGTTTCTCCTCGCGGGCATCCTCGTCATCCCGGCGCTCCTGAGCAAGGCCGAACTCTCGACGGCGATGCCGAAGGCAGGGGGAGCCTACTTCTTCATTGAGCGGAGCCTTGGTGGCGCGTTCGGCACGATCGGCGGGATGGCCTCGTGGCTGTCGCTGACTCTCAAGTCGGCATTTGCCCTCGTCGGCATGGGCTCCTTCGCAGTCCTGCTCTTTCCTGATATCGGCGTGTGGCAGGTCAAGGCGATCGCATCCAGCCTCTGTCTGGTCTTTGTGGTCATCAATCTTGTGGGCGTGCGCCACGCGGGGCGGTTCCAGTCCGTCCTTGTGATTGGACTGCTCGCCGCAACAGGGTATTTCATCGTCCGTGGTCTTCCCTCCGTGAGTGTTGACAGCTTCGCCCCGTTCATGCCGCACGGTACCACTTCGCTCTTTGCCACAGCCGGACTCGTCTTTGTATCATACGGTGGCCTCACCAAGATCACCGGCGTGGCCGAAGAGGTCAAGAACCCGGGGCGCAATGTTCCGCGTGCGATGTTCCTCTCTTTCACCGTTGTGACCATCGTCTACGTTCTGGCGGTCTTCACTACGGTCGGCACACTCCCCGCAAGTCTGCTCAGCGGTTCGCGTACTCCGCTCTCTCTGGCGGCGAACGCTTTCTCCGGGCCTGTTGGACTCATCATCATGACCATCGCTGCCCTTATCGCGTTCACGACGACGGGCAATGCGGGTATTCTGTCCGCATCGAGGACTCCCATGGCCATGAGCCGAGACGGCCTTCTGCCGGGCGTATTCGCTCGGGTGAACTCACGTCACGGCACGCCTCATGTGGCCATTCTCGCGACCGGCGCTTTCATGATAGCCCTCATAGTCCTTCTCGATCTGGAAACGCTCATCAAGACAGCCTCAACTATGAAGATCGTTCTCTTCCTGCTCGTAAACGTGGCGGTCATAATGATGCGGGAAAGCAAGATGCAGGGGTATCGGCCCACCTTCCGGTCCCCTCTCTATCCCTGGATACAGATCTTCGCCATTGTCGTATACGGCTTCCTCGTGTTTGAGATGGGGACCTTGCCGCTCGTCATCACGGCTGTCTTCTTTGCTGGAAGCCTTCTCTGGTATGTCGCTTATGTCGGCCTCCACGGAAGGCGGGATTCGGCTGTCATCCAGGTCGTGCGGAGGATCACGTCTCGTGAACTCGGCACATCTTCACTGGAAGCGGAACTCAGAGAGATTCTCAAGGAGCGCGATGAGATCGAGGAAGATCGTTTCGATGGGCTCGTCAAGGCCTGCACGGTCATGGATATGGACCATGGGGAACCTCTTGACGCGTTCTTCAAACGGCTCTCAAAGGTACTCGGCCACGAGCTGAAGATGGAATCGAATGAGGTACTGGATCTTCTTGTGAAGCGAGAAGCGGAGTCGACTACGGCGCTTCGACCTGGGCTGGCTATTCCACACATTGTGGTTGAGGGCGAGGGCGTGTTTAGTATACTCCTCGCTCGCTCCCAAGCCGGCATCGTGTTCTCCGACGACGTGCCGCCGGTACACGCCGTGTTTGTGCTCATCGGCTCCCGCGACGAAAGGAACTACCACCTGCGCGCGCTCATGCACATCGCGCAGATCACACAGCACTCCGATTTCGATCGCCGCTGGAAAGCCGCTCGCGGCCCCGAGGATCTCCGGAATATCGTCCTCCTGGGCGAGAGACGCCGCGACACACGCGACGACTAGGTTCCTTCTCCAGCGATTGTGGGATCGTCGGCCGATACGGCCCAATTGTCAATCGACGCCGCCTCTTTGTCGACGGATACTGTCTGATTGTCGACTGTTCCGACTGCATCCGACCGCGGATAGGCGCATGACACCGGGTCTGAATGAAGCGACTTCTGCAAGCTCGACGCCGGCATTATTCTGTCGCCGTCATTCAGCGCTACCTGGTTTCGCCCGTGTTCCTTCGCGTAGTACATCGCATCGTCGGCACACGTAACGATTTCCTCCGCCGTGGACGCGTGAGCGACCGGCCACGAAGCCACACCGAGGCTGACCGTGACCGAGAGCGCCTTCCCACCCCACTCCACGGACGTTGCTTCGATCTGTCTCCTCAATCGCTCCGCCGACTTGATTGCGTCATTGAGACCCATGCCGGGGGCCACGATGAGGAGTTCCTCTCCGCCGTACCGGCACACAACGTCACCGGACCGCACGCTCTTCTCGAGAACAGATGACACTTCAACAAGAACGGCGTCACCTGCATCGTGTCCAAACGTGTCGTTGAATCCCTTGAAATCATCTATGTCCAACATGATGACGCTCAACGGCACGCCGTGCCTCACGGAGCGTGAGAGCTCTTCCTCCAATCTCCTCACTCCGAACCGGCGGTTGAGGAGTCGTGTCAGGTCGTCTATCGCAGCGAGATCCTCGACCTTGCGATGCATGATCGCGGTGGCGAGATAGGGAGCCACCTGCTTGCGCACGGCTTCCAGCAAATCCCGCTCTGCCTCCGTGATCTCATCTCGAGGACAAGCCACGACCACGAGCCCCACCGCCTTCTGCTCGGCAGTGAGAGGGATGAGTATTATTCCGCCCGGCTGCATTCTGCCGAGCGGCGTCGATGACGTGAACCATGTGTAGCCGTCCTTCTCCGGTGAAACGTGTACGATGCCGCCGCTGCTCAGACACTGAGCTGTCAAACCCTGCTCGACATCCAGCGTTTTCGGGAGGTTTTCACCTACGTCAACGGCGAAGCTCGCCATATACTCGAGATCTGAATCCTTGTCGACGTAGATGATGCCTGCCGCAGCTTCGCAGATCTCCGATATCCCATCGAGAACCTTCCGCGCCGTCTCGGTCAAGTCTACCGTAGTCGATAGCTCCGCCAAGAGACGGCGAGTCGTTGTCTCGGTTCTGATGCGACTGCCGATAGCCTCGGTCATGCTGTTGAATGCTTCAACCATGTCGCCGACGAGATCGTTACTCCTAACCTCGAGCAGGCAGTCGGCCGTGCAGCCGGATCCCGCGTTCTCCGCAACCGCGACCGCCTCGTTGATGTGCCGCATCCCCACCACTACTCCCGTCATGTGCCGGGAGACGAAGAACCGGAAGAGGAAGTAGTTGGCCACGCCCACGGCTATGCCGGCACCCATGCACATCGCGAAGAAGCGAAATGCCAAGGCCTCGGGGATCCCCAGCACTACGGCTGTGAACGGCGGGAACACAACACCTATTGCGGTGCCGAACAACAGCATTGAAATCAGTAGTTCCCTGAAAACGCTCCGTCTTGGACCGGCATGGGTAGCTTTCTGCATTGCTGAGCCTCCGGTCATTCCCCCTTGCGACTACACCCTACAAACACCACAATGCAAGACACATGCCACGAACTATGCATCCACCCGGAGTGCTCAGTGACCAACGCTCGTCCGGCCACCAGCTTCGCTCTGGTCAACCCTCGTCGACTGCCTGTGGTTTTTTCCGGCCTTGTACACCGTCGACCGCTCATGGCCTTTCCCAGCCTTGCCGCCAGCTGCCGCCTGCGGCTCTCCACCGTCAGTTGCCGCTGGAATGCCCCTCGCCCAAGCGTTACTATTTGAGTCTGTCGTGCTCGAGAACCCGGAGGCCGCGAATGAAGATCGCGATGGCTCAGCTCAACTCCACCGTCGGAGACTTCGACGGAAACCTCTCAAAGATCGACGACGCGCTCGCCTCGGTGAGCGCTGCATCACCTGATCTGCTAGTTCTTCCAGAGATGTTTCTGACCGGCTATCCCCCGCAGGATCTCCTGGAGCGGGATTGGTTCATCGATGCCGCGGATGAGGCGCTGGAATCGCTCGCACGGCTCTCTACACGCTACCCGGGCATAGGGATTCTCACCGGCACAGTTCTGAGAACCGGACGCGTCATCGGCAAGGGGCTGTCCAACTCCGCCGTGCTTCTTCTCGACGGACGGACCGTGGCCGTCAGAAGCAAATCTCTACTCCCCACCTACGACGTCTTCGACGAAGCCCGCTACTTCGATGTTGCCGAATCCGTCGTGAGCTTCACGTTTGCCGGCGAGAAACTCGGTGTCACCATATGCGAGGACGCATGGAACGATCCGTCGCTATGGCGCACGCGCATCTATGACATGGACCCCGTTGAGGAGCTTGCCCGCCAAGGCGTGAAGCTCCTCATCAACCTCTCCGCCTCTCCGTTCTATGCCGGAAAGGACGAAACCCGCTACCGCCTCATGTCGGGACACGCGACACGGCACGGCATGACAGTCGTGATCGTGAACCAGGTGGGAGGAAACGACGAACTCATCTTCGATGGCCACAGTATGTGCGTCGCCCCTGATGGGTTTCTTCTGAAGTACCTGCCGGGATTCGAGAAATCCGTCCAGATGGTGGACACCAGAAGCACAGCAGGGTCGGCGTTCGTGCCGGACGAATCGATTGCTTCCGTCCATGCCGCTCTTGTTCTCGGCCTCCGGGACTACGTGAGAAAATGTGGCTTCACCAGAGTCATAGTCGGCCTCTCCGGCGGCATAGATTCGGCAGTAGTCTCCGCCCTTGCGGTAGAGGCGCTCGGACCGGCGAATGTCCTGGGGATCACGATGCCGTCTCCGTACTCCTCCGAGGGCAGCGTCACCGACTCCCGCGCACTCGCAGCGAATCTCGGTATCGAACTAGAGACGATTCCTGTCGCTGGAATCTACTCATCCTATCTGGAGTCGCTTGCCGGTCACATCGGTGGAGACGGCGTCAGTGTCGCGGAGGAGAACATACAGGCGCGGATTCGCGGGAACATCCTGATGGCCCTGAGCAACGAGCATGACCGCTTGCTTCTATCCACTGGCAACAAGAGCGAGGTTGCTGTCGGCTATTGCACCCTCTACGGCGACATGAGCGGAGGGCTATCCGTCATCTCCGACGTCCCAAAGACGATGGTCTACGCGCTTGCAGACCGCATCAACCGGGACCGGGAGACAATCCCGCAGTCCACTATCTCAAAACCGCCTTCGGCCGAACTCAGACCCGACCAAACAGATCAGGACACTCTTCCCTCCTACGATGTACTGGACGCGATTCTCGACCAGTACATCGATCACGGCCGGTCGCGGAGTGAGATCGTTGCCGGAGGGCTGGACGCTGAGAGCGTTGACTGGGTCGTTGCTGCGGTAGATAGAAGCGAGCATAAACGCCGCCAGGCCGCCCCGGGTCTCAAGGTAACGAGTAAGGCTTTTGGGATGGGCCGGCGGATGCCGATTGCAGCCAAGTATCGGTCGTGAGAAACAGCGGGGGACGACTATCCGCACTCTGAACCTGCACGAGCTCAGGCAGACTCCAACACACAGCAGACACGGAGGCCATGTAACGTGAAAGATGCACGCTATGAGAAGTTCGCTCAAGTACTCGTCCACTACTGCCTCGATATGCAGAAAGGGGACCTCTTCAGGATCAACACATCTGCCTTGGCTGAGCCCCTCGTGAAAGAAGTCTACGCGGAAGCTCTCCGGGCAGGGGCGCACCCTTTCGTCAGGATGGGTCTCCCGGAGCTCGACAGCATCTTCTACAGTACGGCCAAGAAGCACCAACTCTCCTTCATGAACCCCGTCCACAAGTTCGATATGGAGACGATCGACAAGATGCTCTCCATCCGAGCGTCAGCCAATACCAAGTCGTTGAGCAACGTCGACCCGAAGAAGCAGTCTGAAGCCCGCAAGGCCCAGAGTGACATTTTCAGGACCTTCATGGAGCGCTCGAGCGCCAAGGAGCTGACGTGGAGCACAACGCAGTTCCCATGCCAGGCGTCGGCACAGGACGCGGAGATGTCGCTCACCGAATACGAGGACTTCGTCTTCTCGGCATGCATGCTTAACAGAAAGGATCCTGTGGCAGCATGGAGGGGCGTTCACCGGAAACAGGCGAAGCTGTGCCGGTTCCTGAACGGGCGAAAGACCATCCGGATCGTTCGCGAAGGCACGGATCTCTCGATGCGCGTCGAGGGAAGAACCTGGATCAACAGCGACGGCAGGACGAACATGCCGTCCGGTGAGATCTTCACCGGTCCGATTGAGGACTCAGTCGAAGGAACGATTCTCTATTCCTTCCCCGCGATCTGGGGCGGACACGAAGTCCACGGCGTGCGGCTGACTTTCAAGAAGGGAAAGGTTGTAAAGGCCACGGCGGACAAGGGTGAGGACTTCCTCCAGGCGACGCTCGACACCGATGAAGGGTCCCGCTTCGTAGGCGAAGTCGCTGTGGGCACCAACTACAACATCCAGCGCTTCACAAAGAACATCCTTTTCGACGAGAAGATCGGTGGAACCATCCACATCGCTGTCGGCGCCTCCTATCCTAAATCGGGAGGTCTCAACAAGTCGTCCGTCCACTGGGACATGATCACCGACATGCGCGATGGCGGAAAGATCTATGCCGACGGAAAACTCTTCTACAAGGACGGACAGTTCGTCATCGACTAGTGTCTTACCGGAGGAGCAATGAGAGACGAGAGATACACGAATTTGGCGAACGTCTTGGTCAACTACTCGGTCGCTGTCCAGAAGAACGATCTTGTTGAGATTCTAGGTCCCCACTTGGCAGAACCGCTCATCAGAGAGGTCTACACTGAGGTCCTCAAGGCAGGAGGCCACCCCTACCTTCGCCTCTATTTCCCCTCGCTCTCAGGCATCTACTTCAGGACGGCGAAGAAGCACCAGCTCAAGTACGTGAGCCCAATACAAGAGTTCGCGACTGAGAAGGTCGACAAGGTCATCTCCATCTGGGCCAACGAGAACACAAAGGCCCTCGCGACCACCGACCCAAAGAAGATGGCAATCGTGGGAGCCGCACGACGCAAAACATTCACACGCTTCCTCGAGAGAGAGGCGGCGGGCGAGCTCAAGTGGGTTGGTACGCAGTTCCCCTGCAACGCCTCAGCTCAGGACGCAGAGATGTCGCTCGAGGAGTACGAGGACTTCGTGCTCCGGGCGTGCATGGTGCATGTCAAGGATCCCATTGCGGCCTGGAAGAGGGTCCACAACAAGCAGGAGAAGATCTGCAAGGTCCTCAACACAAAGAAGAAAATCCGCGTCGTTGCCAAGGGCACCGACCTGACTATGCGTGTTGCCGGGCGCAAGTGGATAAACTGTGACGGCGGCGCAAATATGCCCGACGGCGAGATCTTCACGGGTCCCATCGAAGACTCCGTGGAGGGCAGGATCTCTTTCTCCTTCCCCGCGTGCTATGCAGGCCGCGAGGCGCACGGCGTCACGCTGACGTTCAAGAAGGGCAGGGTCGTCAAGGCGACCGCCGACAAGGGCGAGGATTTCCTACTGGCCACACTTGACACGGACAAGGGAGCACGACGTGTCGGTGAATTCGCCATCGGCACAAACTACTCCATTCAGAAGTTTACCAAGAATACGCTTTTCGACGAGAAGATAGGCGGGACAATGCACATGGCCGTCGGCGCGTCACTCCCGGAATCCGGCGGGACGAACGAGTCAGGTGTACACTGGGACATGGTAAACGACATGAGAGATGGCGGGGTGATCTATGCCGACGGCAAGGTCATCTATCGCGACGGCAGGTTCGTGCTCAAGTAGTGGCGGGGCCCTGCGCAGGTAGCGGCACGTCGCCTGATCCTGGCAGCCCCTCGCGAAGCGCACAGTGAATCCATGCAAGGAGATGTTTGTGGACTGGTCACAGCTATTCAACGTCAAGGATGTAGTCGACTGGATGACTACGTCCGGCCTCCGGATACTCGGTATCGCAGTAGGCGCTTACATTGCGGTCCACCTCGCCGCGCTCGTGACTCGTAGAGTAGAGAGCGCCTTTGATGATGATGACCCAGCGACAATGAATGAGCGCGAGAAACGTGCCGCGACTTTGGGGAAGGTCCTCAGGAGTATCCTCAGGATAGTCATATGGTCCATCGCGCTTTTGATGGTCTTGAAGGAACTCAAAATCGACATCGGACCTCTTCTTGCCGGTGTTGGAATAGTGGGACTCGCCGTCGGATTCGGCGCCCAGTCACTCGTCAAAGACATAGTCGCCGGGATGTTTATCCTGGTCGAGAATCAGTACGATGTCGGAGATGTCATCAAGGGGGCCGGCGCCTCCGGCAAGGTCGAGAAGATAACGCTGAGATCGACAAGGCTTCGCGACGCGGAGGGCAAAGTTCATATTATCCCAAACGGCAGCATGGACGTCGTCACGAATATGACGAAAAGGTATTCCCGGTTCGTGCTGGACATCGGTGTCGCCTACAAGGAAGACGTGGACGAGGTCATGGCGCTTCTCAAGGAGATCGGTGACGAACTCCAGGCGGACCCAGAGTATGGCAGAAAGATCCTTGAACCTCTTCAGGTTCTCGGTGTGCAGGACTTTGCTGATTCCGCTGTCGTGATACGATCGCTTTTCACGACAAAGCCGATGGAACAATGGGGAATAGGGCGTGAGTTCCGCCGCAGGATCAAGAACGCCTTTGATGCAAAGGGCATAGAGATCCCGTTCCCCCACCAGACCATCTATCTTGGCGAGGCCGAGCCCGCCAACGGACGATTGAAAGTGGAACTGGTTGGTGACAGAGATATCATGATGAGAGGGTCGGCACCCGGTTCGAAGTCACATCGCTCGGAGGCCACGGACTCGCACCAGCCGGACCCCTCCGGTGGACTGATCGACGGAGAAGACTGATACGTGATCAGGAGGAACTGATGTTTAGAAGCATTCTCGTGGCGGTAGACGGTTCACCCAACGCCGATCGCGCTGTCTCCGCCGCTGCGGAGATAGCCAGAATCCATAATTCGAAGATGACTGTCTGTCACGTGTTCTACATCCCCGAACACTACCGGTCGGACATGAGTGGACCGCTGCGAGAGTCCGTTCGCCACGACGGCGAGGAGATTCTCGCTCATGCAGTAGGGGTTGCAGCGAAGGAAGGCGTGAAGGCGGAGACGAAGCTTCTGAGTGAGGGACATCCGGCCGAAGCGATCATACGGCTTGCGGATGAACTGGACATCGGGCTTCTCGTTGCAGGCGCTCGCGGGCGCGCACAGGACGACACCCGGCCGATGGGCTCGGTCGCCACCGGGATTCTTCTCGGCGCCGGATGTTCGGTTCTTCTTGTGAAGAAGGACAAGGCGGCCGCCTAGAGAACAACGGCAACCATTGCGGAGAGTGAAGACAGAAGCTCGTAGACTTCGTCAGTGTCTCTTACGAACAGTGACGCCAGTGAAGGTCGGGGCTTGTCGGTCACAAGGATAGTGATTGCGCCTGGAATATGATCATCATCGTAATCGTCGCTGATCATAAACCAAGGTTCCATGTCGGCGTTCTCGTCCGACCACACCGCGACCGCGGCGAATGCATCCTCGTCGGTCACATCATCCCCCACGTATATGGTCAGATCGAGGTCCGGATCCGCATTCGCCAGCATATGAGAAAGAACATCTCCCTTGCTCCAGCCTGCGGTCCTGACTTCGACGGTGCCTTCCCCGTAGAACATTTCCAGAATGTGCAGCGTGTCGAGTCGCTTCACGAGTTCAGCAAAGCGCTGCACGATCTTGCGCCCGGCCCCACCGGTCAAGCTGCGCGTATGAAGCACGAGGCCGTAGCCCCGATTTTCCAGCCGTGCGTCCGGGACCGAATGGAGCAACCCTGACATCTCCAACTCAATGTGGTGAATCAGCTCTGCGGCAGCACTTGTGTCCACTGGGAGGAAGACAGGAAGGCCTGGCATTGCTATCTCGAAGCCTCGCCGGCCTATAAACCCAAGTTCCGGCACATCAACCAGCGATCTGAGTTCCTCAATAGATCGGCTGCTCATGATGAACACCGAGAAACCTTCCGCTTTGCACAGCTGCCGGAGCTTCTCGAGAATACCTTTGGACGGCCGCAGGGGCGCATCTCTTGGCCCCGAGACAAGCGTTCCGTCATAGTCAAGAAAGAGCCTGACGTTGATCGCGCCGCCCAATGCGCGCGACAGCACGCCGATCTCTTCGGAAAGATGTCTCGGATACTCCAGTCGCACTGCTTTCAGCACAGCTCTATTGCTCCGTGAACAGGCAAAGAAAAGCCGGGGCGGCTAGTCGCCGAATGTTAGCACATGACTAACCGCCCCGGTATGCTCAACATCTACTTGAGAAGGACCATCCTCTTGTCGACCACTCTGTCACCAGCATGCACCCTGTAGAGATAGACGCCGCTCGCGACCTTGTGACCGCTGTCGTTGGTGCCGTCCCAGATAGTCGACTTGTAACCCGGCTCTTGGCGTTCATCAACGAGCACCCTGACACGCTTGCCGGCGACGTTGTAGACCTCAATGGTCACGCGCGCCGACTCAGGCAGCTGGTAGCTGATAACCGTCACCGGGTTGAACGGGTTCGGGACGTTCTGCAGAACGGCGAACGTATGAGGAATGACAGGATCCTCAACGCTCGTGCCGACGCTTGAACTCGTTATGTTGATATCATCGACATACCAACCCTCTTCGGTGACATATCCGTCCGATACAAACCGGAACCGGATCTGAACTGTCCCGCCTTCGTAGGCTGAGAGATCGAACGTCTCCTGACGCCAGTTGAAGCTTCCTGACCAGCACGGCGTGCCCGTCGGGAGCGGGTTGTCGGCGTTGTCGTTCTTCGCGTGCGAGTACCCGCCGTTCGGTGTGAGCACATCCCACGTCTCACCGCCGTCATCAGTGATCTGGACAAGACCACAATCCCACGCTGAGGTTGGGCTCTCCTCCTCAGCGTCCATCCAGTGCCACATGGTCATCTGGCCGTTGTCCCCAATGCAGAGCTCCTGCGTATACAGGGCGCCGTCCGATGAGTCGGTGTAGCCCGTCGAGCCGCTTCCGCCGAACTTCCAGCTATGGCTCGTCGAGTGGTTCCGATATGTCTCGATGTGCCACTGATCTGTGAATCCAGCGGTCACAACCCCGTGCGTCCATTCACCCTCGCCCGCCTCGACATCGTCCATGAAGTCACCGCCGGCCGTGGCGATGGTGAACGATGCGCTGCTCGTGTAGCCACAGTCGCCCACGACATCCACATCGAAATCGATCGAGTAGTAGTCAGGCGTGTTGGGCAGGAGAGTAATCGAGAAATCGGTGAAGTCTCCCACCTCTCCGGCGTTGATGAACGGGAGGTTGTCCGTCGCATCGTTCATCTGAATGTACGGGTCACTCGTCGAGATGGTCGCCGTGAGCCCGGAGGCCCGCGCGCTCCCGTCGTTCAGAAGCGACACAGAGACGTCGATCGTCTCACCCGCCTCAAGGCAGCCGTTCCCGTTGCTCGGGGCATCGCTGGCCTCATGATCCGCGTAGATCAGCTCAGGAGCTGAAACCTGAACGCTCAGGCCGGACAACCAGCTCATCCGGGTGTCGTCGGACTCAATAGCGAGGTCGAATGCGATGATCTCGCCGTCCGGAGCATTGGACGCGATCACGATGACATAATCATCGTACGACAGCGCCATAGCCGCAGCTGCGATGTCACCGTACTCCTCGTAGTCATCAGTGATCATCGCGTAGCTGTTCGTTGTACTGAGAGTCGCGCGCACATTCGTCGCGGGATCACTACCGACATTTTCAAGCGTCGTAGGAAGTTCGATCGTCTCTCCCGCATTCGCGATAGCGTCATCGTTACCATTGCTCTCGCCGCTCGTGTCGTCGTCCACCACGTAGCTGCTGTAAACAACATACGGGCCCGACGCCGGAACAACTTCAAGATCGCCCGTCCAGACAAGCCGGTCGTGCGCGTTCACCTTGAGGTAGAGCGTTCCCGGAACCTGCGGATCGGGACTCAGCGTAACCTGCCCGGCCGCGTTGGTGGCTCCAGTGGCGTAGACGGAGTAGTCGTCAAAGTAGGCCGTGACAACAGCACCCTCGACAGTCGCCCTGCTACCATCGGAGACAGTGACCGTTATGTCCGACTGACCGACGACCATACCACTCGGGTGCGAGACGTTCATGGCGATCGGTGAAGCGGTCCAGAGATGCATTGCCGGATCACCGAAGAGGTTCAGCTCGTAGAAGCACCACCTGTTCCCGCCATAGGCGAGATTCCAGATAACGTCTACCTTCGAGTCGCTGTTGACGAAGCCGAGTGGGTAGATGTCCTCATCGAACATCGCATCGAAGAACTCGCGGTCGAAGAACTGCGACGAGCCGTTCGTTCCCCCTGGATCACCCAAACCGTAGCGCGAGTTCAGGACGCAGGCAACGGCACCATCGTCATCGCAGTTGAACTCCTCGCCGAAACAATCGCCCGTGTAGTTGCCAACACTGTCCGTCCGGTTGTCAAACGAGCCGTTGTAGCAGCCCTGCGAGTAGAAGAAATTGTACGTGTGAACCGTTCCATCGTTGTCGAAGGATGGAATGTCCGAGTTGTACATCCTCGCTGAGTACTGGACATCACAGTGCCCGAGGTGGTTCACGATGTTGATACCGTTCTCCATCATGTTGATGAGCGTGCTCTTGCTCCACGTACCACCCTCCATGTCGTAGAGCTTATCCACGTTCATCGTGCCCGGGAAGCCGACGGTCGTGTAGCCGTTGGCGCTCGAACCGAGTCTGATCTGCTCTTTGTATGTCCCACCGTAGGTGAGCGGACTCGACCAGAGCAGCTCGCCGACCATCAGCGCCTCATCGCTCTCCGATACGATCGGCGAGTTGACGTAGCGCATCACCTTGGTGACGAAGTTCTGAACGTGGGTGGCGTTACTGGCGCAGGCGCGGCCGACGCCGATCTCAGGGTAGAGATCGTCCTCGCCCGGCTCTCCCCAGCGGTCGTCGCCGTCATCGTTCCAGTTCCCGTCGAGACTGCTGTAATAGAGGTCGGCGGGTATGTCTTCATCCGTGTAGCCATAGGTTGTCGTTGAGTAGAGACCCCTGTGAGGAATACCGTTCGCGTCCCTGGCATCACCGACCAGAAGCACGTACTCAACGTCCCATGTACTGTACGCATCGATGATGAAGTTGCGGATCTGATCCTGCTCATCGACGCCCGTGTAGTTGCTCTGGATCCACGAGCTGAGGAAGATCGCGGCCTTGCGTCCCATCGTCGTTTCGAAGTCGACGAGCGTATCGAGATAGCCGTCCCATGATTCGGTCGTGATGATGAGGTACGTGTAGGCGTCGGCCGGATCAAGAGCGCGGCTTCCGGAGTACACGCGCTCCACACTTCTGTAGGCGGCCAGATCGCTCGCGTTGTCGATCATCCGCTCCACGCGGACCATGGTCGACTCGTCGTGTCTGATCATCTTCTCGACATTGAATCTCGCATCTGTCTCGGGAGCCGTCGTCACGACGACGTCCATGCTCGAGTAGTACGAGAGGGCCCCGGTCTCCGGTATGTACTCGACCGGGTGGAGCGCCATATTGGCAATGCCGTAGCCGCGGAACGATCCAACTATCTCCTCATCGTGCGTCCGTCCCGGATACGCCCCGTGGGCGCCATAGACATCGGGATCCGGAACGATGATGTCGATGGGTCCTGTGAAGCTCAGCGGATACTGCATCTGCCCTGGTTCGACAACAAAACCGTCGCCGAGGATCAGTTTCTCACCTGGAACGATCGCCACGCCAGTGACGACCTCACCGGGCGGCAGGAGGATCCGTGCACCCATCATGGGTAGAATCGGGGCGCCCAGGTCACCGTAGTGCCAAGCACCGTCCATATTGACGCTGACGTAATCGCCTACCGATTTCACCACTGGCTCGGTGAACTCGTAGTGCTGCGTCAGGACGCCGGCGAATGCGCTGCCGGCCACGAGGAAGGCACCCATGATCACGATAGTCGCGATCGGGGCCATTCGGGATCGAGCCAGAACCATCTTGTCCTCCTCCGACGGTGGGTCTGCGCACCGCTGCGCAGCCTCCCGGCTTCACGAGTTCAGGCGAACAACCTACGCCCTTGCCTACCGGATACCCTCAGTACAAGTCCGCGACAGACCCGACTACGTCGATCCCCGTCGCGGACCAATATGACGTCATCTCCACCGTGCGGCAATATGGGTGGAAGTGCCGTAACCTCTAATAGATTATAGCACTTAGCAAGTCCATATTCAAATGGAAACGCCGGTTGTGCTATGCTTTGCGGACACGCGCGTGCGTAGAACGCCCAGGGGCGGCGCTTGACGATGTGGCCTGTGCACCGGCGTGGCGTGGGACAACGGGTGGATAGATTGGAGTACCGGATTGTGAAAGGGGTGTTGAGTGAGATTCGGGATTCATGTGCCCAAGCAAGGCAGCTTCACAGCTACTGCCAGGTATGCTGACGACATCGGGTGCGAGACGATACAGATCTTCTCAGGCAATCCGATGGCCTGGCAGATCGGGACTCTGAACCCGGAGGATCGTGACGGCTTCGTCCGCATCAAGAAGGGCGCCGACATCGATCCGGTTCTCATCCACACCCCATATCTGATCAACATCGCGTCGCCCGAACAGCGACTCCGCGAGCTCTCGACGGGCACGCTCGTAGACGCAATGGTCCGCGCATCCAACCTTGAGTCGGGGCCAGTGATCGTCCACGCAGGCAATCACAAGGGCATGGGAGTTGCCGCAGGCATCAACGCCGCACATTCGATGATCGAACGTGTGCTGGCCTTCTCTCCTCCCGAGGTCACCCTCGCCATTGAGAACTCCGCCGGAATGGGAACAGCCATAGGCGTTTCTCTTGACGAGCTCGCTGAGATCGTCGGACCATTCTCCGCTGAGCGTGTCGGTATCCTCCTGGATACGGCCCACCTGTGGGCTGTCGGATATGATCTCAGACAGCCGGATGAGGTGGACCGCCTCATTGATGACGTCCGGCGCGGACCGGGTCTCGAACGGCTTTGGGCTGTTCATGCAAACGACTCGTTGAAGGAGTTGGGGGCCCGGCGGGATGTCCATGCGATGTGGACAGATGGCAGGATGGGCATGCGGGCCATGAGGAATCTCATCCGTTGCCCTGAGCTGCAGGGGCTTCCAATCATCTTCGAGGTGCCGGGAGAGACGGCAGAGTTCGACCGCGTGCGCCTTTCCTCGATGAAAGGACGTGACCGGCGATACGGGCGCCGTCCGGTGAGGAGCGCCTCAGTTTAGCTGGGCACGATGGCACCGCCCGCTGCCGTTTCGCGCCACCAACACCGAGCCAGCCAGGTTGCACGGCCATCCGCAGACGCAGACTTCCACTTGCAGATACGTGCTTCTGAGGAGTACAATTGCTCTCATCCCCAAAGAGCCAAGCTGATTATTGCCCCGTCGGCTGGATCGTGACCAGACGCGACGCCGGTCTTCATCGGTATGCGTACATGACCATCCGACAAACTCATCCCACCGCCGGCGTCGTCTCATCGATGGCGCCGGCGAGCGGTCAATTGACGACCTTGAGCTTCCCGGAATGCATGGACCGTTTCATGAACTGTCTCTGCGTGATGGCCCCATAGCGATGGCACGCCGGCGGACCATGAAGGTCAGAGCGGTGGCATCAGGAAGCGAGAAGCTGGTCATCCGCCCTGCGCGTCGCGCGGATCGTGATGCGATCTTCGCGATGTCGAAGGAGATCTGGGGGGGAACCGACTATCTGCATCTCGTCTGGGATGGGTGGCTTGACGATCCGGACGGCGGACTCCTGACTGTGACTCTCGATGGAGAAACCGTCGGTGTTTCGAAGGTGACCCTTCTTGCACCCGGAGAGGTCTGGCTCGAAGGGCTCAGACTCCATCCGGGACTCCACGGCCGCGGTCTCACCAGACAGATCAATCGCTACTCATTCCAGATCGCAATGAAGCACAATCCGAAGAGCATCAGGTACTCAACGGGCGCCGGCAACGCCGCCTCCCGCCACCTCGGTGAAGCCCGCGGGTTCTGGCTGATCGCCAGATCACGATGGATGTGGGGAAAGGCACGGAAGCGAGGCCCGTTGCGCGGCCGCCCTGCTCAGACTCGCGAACTCAATGCCGTCTACAAGTTCATCACAAACAGCAACTGCTACAAAGCTACTGGTGGCCTCTACGGCTTGGGGTGGAAGTTCCCCGAGCTCACTCGCAATCGCGTGCAAGACCTGATCACCAAGGAGCGCGTGTTGCGATACCCGAAGCTGGGGCGACTCACGGCCGTGGCCATCTACGATATCGGCCTCATCGATGGTGATGTGTGCCTTGGCTTCATAGATGGGCCGGACGCACAGGTTGCGGTCCTCGCGCGTGATGTGCTCCGCATCGCCGGAAGACTTGGAGATGACGATGCAAGCGCCATGTTGCCGGAAGGGAGGCACGCTGACCTCGCTTTCAAGGCCTGCTTCAACCAGGCAGAGCCGACGCCGGCCGTGGTGTACGAGCTCGGCCCCAGGGGTCTTACCGACGACGGGGAGTCGTTCGAAGAGGCCATGTGGCGAACGCTCTACTCTATTGAGGAGGAGACTGCCGATGCGCTCGCGGATCTTCTCATTGCCCGCACTTCCGGACGGTTTGCCGGACAGAACGTTCGCGACTTCGTAACGCGACACCTGCTGCCGGACACACGGAAGGAGATCTACGGGAAGCTCGAGCAATCGACGAGGAAACTCAGAACCTACCAACTTCGCAACATAGCACGAGCGGTCTTCGAACATTTCATGATCGAGTATAGTATGGTTAGGGACTTCGTTCGTTTTGGAAGAACCGGCATCTCGTTCATCTATCGTGGGAAGAAGATCGCCGCCATGCGATTCAACTCTCGTTCGTTCAATCTCACTTTGGGTCCGGGTGCGGGGCCGTGCTTCCCGCGCGGATTCAATCCCGTGGTTGACTCCGTTCGTCTTGATGAGAGCTGTTTCGATCCCGGTAGCAGAATGTACGAATCTGTGACACTCCGCCTCTCGAAGGAAGAGCACAAGCGGAGCGCCAGAGCTGCAATAGACATGCTGATGGGGTGCGCCCTGAACAATAGCGCATAGCGAGGGGGCGCTCCGTCAAACGGGACGCCCCCTCGTTTTATCTACTTTCTGTGTCGCTACTTCTTCTTGCGTGAACGCCGCACTGCCTTCCTCTTCGGCTTCGCCGCGCTCTTCTTCTTAGACGCCACCTTCTTCGCGGGCTTTGCCTTCGCCTTCTTCGCAGCGATCCTTTTCTTCGGCTTCGCCGCGCTCTTTTTCTTGGGCGCCACCTTCTTCACAGGCTTCGCAGCGGTCTTCTTAGGTGCGGCAGCGCTCATTCTTTTCATCTTGAGATCGTAGAGTCTTTTGGCCTCGGCGGCGATGTGCTCCGCGGAGACCTCGAACTCCTTGACGAGCTCCCATGCCGATCCCGACTCACCAAAGCGATCCTTCACGCCGACCATGCCGAGGATAAACGGCTTGCCGTAGACTCTGCTGCTCCCGGAGACGGCAGCTGCCACCTTGTTCCCGAATCCGCCGACCTGATGTTCCTCAGCAGTCACGATGACGCCCGTCTCGACGGCGGCCTTCACGATAGCGGCCCCATCGAGCGGCTTGATGGTGTGAACGTTCACAACCCTGGTCTCAATACCGAAGTCGGCCTTAAGGATCCACGCGGCCCTCATGGCTTCAGGCACTGATGGCCCACAAGCGACGATCGAGATGTCCTCGCTCTCGTTCTTGTACTTCGACGCGAGCGTGTGATCAAAAGCGTCTTTGAACTTCGCCTTGGCGCCCCGGAAACGGATGACGTTGGCCTTGCCGTACTTGTATGGTGTCTTCATGTCCGTGACGACCGGGGTCGCCTCACGGGCGAACCGCACGTACTTCGGACCCTTCACCTTGAAGAGCAGGTGCTCGGTCGCACGCTTCGTCTCGAGAGCGTCACAGGGAGCGACAACGTGCATCCCTGGGATGCCGCACATCTGGAAGAACTCCTCCAGCGCCTGATGCGTCGCGCCATCGGGACCAACCGAGACCCCTCCGTGCGCTCCCGCGATCATGACATTGAAGCCACCGTAGGCCACCGTCGTGCGGAGCTGGTCGAGGTTCCGCCCGGAGGCAAACACCCCGTACGTTCCAAAGACAGGAAGCTTTCCTTCTTTGGCGAATCCCGCCGCCGCTGCAGTCCCGGACTGCTCAGCGATGCCCATCGAGAACCAGCGATCCATGCGGTCAGGATGACCATCATAGAACTGGCTGATCGTGATCGACCCGGAGATGTCCGCTCCCAGACAGACGACGCGCTTGTCGTCGCCGTGCTCGGCGAGAGCCCGGCCGAATCCCTTTCTTGTGGGATCCATGTCGACCTTCATGTTCCTGGTCTTGTTCCAGAAGTAGTTCTTCGAGAACTGCGGCTGCTTCGCCGCGAGCTTCTTCTCTGCTTTCTTCTGCCAGTCGGCGGCCTTCTGGAGCATGCGCTTCACCGGGATCTTCTTCTCGACCCCAAGCTGCCTGAGACCGTCCCGCATCTCCTCCCTGTTGGGCGCCTTGCCGTGCCAACCGGCCACGTCTTCCATGAAGTCGACACCCTTACCCTTGACCGTGTGGGCGAGGATGAGTGTCGGCTTGCCCCTAACCTGTCGCGCCATTCCGAACGCATCGACGATCTCCTGCATGTCGTGGCCATCGCACTCGACGACCTCCCAACCGAAGGCGCGGTACTTCTCCACGAGACAATCCACGGCCATTACATCTTCAACCCAACCATCGATCTGAAGCCGGTTCTTGTCGATGATGGCGCAGAGATTGTCGAGCTTGTAGTGGGCCGCCTCCATCACTGCTTCCCAGATCTGGCCTTCCTGCTGCTCGCCGTCGCCCATGATGCAGTAGACACGGTTGTCGCGCTTATCGAGACGCGCCGCAAGAGCGAGCCCAACTGATACTGAGAGACCTTGCCCGAGAGAACCGCTTGAGACCTCAACACCCTTGAGCTTCAACCAATGCGGATGTCCCTGGAACGGCGAGTAAAGCTTCCTGAGCGTGACGACGTCTTCAATGTTGAAATACCCGGCCATGCCGAGACCTATGTAGAGCGCGGGCGCCTTGTGCCCGGCTGACCAGATGATGCGATCGCGGTCCTTCCAGAGCGAATCCTTCGGATCATGGTTGGCCTCGTGCAGATAGAGCGCGGCCGTGATATCCATGATGGAAAGCGTTCCACCGGAGTGACCTGACCCGGCCGCATTGAGCGTGACGAGGTTGTATCCCCGCATGAGACTCGCGGCCTCTTCAAGCTGCTCAACCGTATACTGCTTCCGAATGCTGCCGGTTTTCGAGTTCATGATCGGCATGCTCGTCCTCCCTCTCCTCTTCCACTGGACACAGGACATGACTCTGCGCACGCCCCGTGCGCCGCTGTCGCCCTGCCTCGCTCGTCGCATCCATGAGTTTCACACCAAGTGCATATGGTTCCCGAAAAGGCCCTTGATTCGGGCCGATTCTCAACATGAGAGCGTAGCACGCGCGCATGATAGGTGTAAAGAAAGATAGCCGGGGATGCTCGTTGCTGCGACATGTCGCCTCGGTTTTCTTCCCTTGACACAACATAGTGCAGTCTGCTAGGATACATTTGTGACCGGAACGCACCCCCGCGACAGGTGGTTGTTCCGGCGTTGTTTTTGGCGCCCCGGAGATCAACTCTCGAGTCCACCCACCTCAGGACACTGCGAAAGGAGCATCCTCATGCGACTGGGAACCCTCGTCATACTCGCCACTATGACAGCGGCCATTATCATCGCGCCTGCGGCCTGTGCATCATCCCCAACGGCGCTGATGCCGGATCGAGACATCGACTGGTACGGCTGGTGGCACGATGACGGTGAGCTGGTCCTTCACGTCTGCAACCTCGGCATCCTGGGAGCGTTCGGTTCCAACGATCCGCCCTCATGCGAGTGGCCTCAGGCCAGCGGCTACGAGCATCTCTATGCAGGCGGGCTGTGGGTGGGAGCAAAGGTTGACGGGGACTCGCTCGTCAGTGCTGCTGTCTACCAGATAGAGTTTCGTCCGAAGCTCGAAGATCCGATCTTCCACATGTACACCGGAACCGGCTACGCTCCTCCGGGCTTCCGGTTCCATGACGATGACGGCGATGGCCTGATTGATGAGGAACGCCTCGACGGCATCGACGATGACCGCGACGGTCTGATCGACGAGGACTACGGCGGCATTTCCAGAGAGATGTACGCGCGGACGTACTTCGACACCGTGGATCTTGGGGAGCAACTCCAGAGAGACCCCCATACACCGATAGGCCTTGAGGTGCACGAGGAATCGTTCGCCTGGGGCGAGGATGACCGCGACGATTTCGTCGGCGTGAGATACCACATCACGAATATCTCAGGGGCTCCACTCGACGGCATCTTCGTCGGCCTCATGGCAGATCCTGATGTGGGCACCGGTACAGCCATGAACTGGGCCGACGACACGGCCGGGTACGTCGACACGATGGCCGTGCCGGGACTTGAGGGGCACTACCCTCCAGTGAGGGTCACGATGGTGTACGCGGCGGATTCCCCTGGTGGCGATGACGGTGACTGGGACGGTCTCATTGGCTTCGTGCTCCTCGGCCACCCAACCGACGAGGCTGGGGTGAACGCCCCCGTCTCTGTTGAGCCCCGCGCTGTCAGGGCGTGGTCGCAGCCCGGTAGCGACCCAGCCAGAGACGCGGAACGATACCACTACCTCAGCGAGCCCGGCATCCATCTGGGAAGCGCCGCATCGGGAGACTGGCGAACCCTGATGTCCGCTGGGCCGTTCAGTAGCGTTCAGGATGGTGAGACCTTCGTGGTTGATTTCGCTGTCGTGTGCGGAGCCGGAATGGATGAACTCCTTGAGCACGCCGCCACAGCCGCTACGATCTACACTGGGTACTATCACAAAAGGCTTGGTCGCCAAGTCCGCTGGGCACTGATCAATGACTACATACCTACCTGGAGCCAGTCAGCGATAGGCTCGCTGCTTGCAGCTGAGGGGCGGAGCGGCGTCGAGAGCTATGGGGCTGTCTACCTGGCGCCTCCGGCTCCGAACCCATTCCAAGACACGTGTCATCTTGGATTCTCCATCCCGAGCCGAACACACGTCGAACTCGCCGTCTACGATGCGGCAGGGCGAAGAGTAGCGACGATCATTGACGCGGTGCTACCTTCGGGGATGCATGAGGCTCAATGGAACCGCCGTAGCGCCAACAATGAGGGGGTAGCTGCAGGTGTCTACTTCATTAGACTCAATGCTGCCAACACGGAGATCTCCTCGAAGATAGTGGTTCTCCGCTAGCGGGACTCAACCGTTGCGTAGGCCGCCGGCTGACCGATTGCCCGCGGCGCGACCACAGCTAGCATCGTTAGGATAGTAAAGCAGGGCCCGGCTCCGACTACTCCGGGCCCTGTTTTACTGTGTAGAGAGCGAACTGAGTCGATCAGGCTGTTCGGCGCTCAACCACGCCCATTTTCCTCAGACGCGCCGCCTCCGGTTTCGATAGGCGTACCCGCATCGCGATCGACTCATCCCCCACTTCCTTCGACAATACCTCGCCCAGCTCATGAAGCAGTGCCATTGTCTTGCCGTCCTCGTTCGACAGCGTCACTTCGACAACTTCCTCCTGGTTTTCGACGAAGGCCACTATCGCTTCCATCACCTCCTCGAGTCCCAGTCCTTCCGTCGCGCTCGTGAAGACCGCACCAGGGTGTTTCCTCGCGAGTCGATCGAGCTCCGCTTCCTCATGTACGCGGTCGATCTTGTTGAACACAAGGCGAGTCGGTTTGCCGCGCGCACCGATATCCGCAATCACGCTTTCTGCCAACTCCATGTAGCGCTCGCAGTTAGGTCGCGAAACGTCGACCACGTGGAGCAGAAGATCCGCATCCCCAACCTCTTCAAGCGTCGCGTGAAAACTGCTGACGAGATGATGTGGCAGCTTCTTGATAAGCCCGACTGTATCAGTCAGGAGTGCCGCGTGTCCGCCGCGAAGGTCTATCCTGCGTGTCGTGGCATCCAGTGTCGCAAAGAGGAGGTCCTCGGTAAACGTATCCGCACCCGAGAGCGCGTTCATGAGCGAAGACTTACCGGCGTTTGTGTAGCCCACGAGCGCCACGCGTGTCATCAAGCCTCTCCTCTTGCGCTGCTCCGCTCGATCCACGTCCACGTCCTTCAGCCTCTTCTTCAGGACCTTCACGCGCTGCCGGACGAGACGGCGGTCACTCTCAAGCTGGGTTTCTCCCGGGCCTCTCGTTCCTATGCCGCCACCCAGGCGCTCAAGGTGATCCCACAGCCGTCTCAGGCGAGGGAGTTCGTACTCGAGCTGCGCAAGTTCAACCTGCGCCCTGGCGACCTTCGTCTGCGCCCGCCTGGCAAAGATGTCGAGTATGAGCTCCGTTCGGTCGATGACCTTGATCTCAGAGATCTCCTCAATCTCTCTGCCCTGCGAAGGCCTGAGATCGTTGTCGAATATGATCAGGTTCGCTTCGTGAACGTCCGCCGCGCGCTTGATCCGTTCGATCATACCGCTTCCGACATACGTCTTGCCGTCGATTCTCGTCCTGTTTTGAACGAATCGATCGGCGACGGTCGCGCCGGCCGTTCGCGCCAGCTGTGCAAGTTCGTCCAGCGACTCATGTTCATCCTCGGTGGATGTATCGGGTAAGCTGACTCCCACGAGGATCGCTCGCTCGTTCTTTGGGATGTATTTCTTCCTGATGGTGAACCTCCAGACCGGGCCACCTCGGGGCGGCCCTATAGTTCTGTCAGCCAGGAAGGCGAGTGTATGATCCCACTCTCGGAGAACGGAAAGATCTTCGTGATGGGGCCCTTTTTCAACTCCACACTGCCTTCGAGCTGCCATTCATGCTTGCTGTCATCGAACAGGCTCTCGAGAATCGTCCGGCTACCCTGCCACTTGAGAGTGAAGGGGACCCTGACTTCGGCGCTCCCACGTGCAGGAACAGGCACGCCTTCATTCCACTCCCCCTCCGCCAGCTCGATTCCATCGCCATGG
>JAUWBY010000253.1 GCA_030609605.1 Candidatus Eiseniibacteriota bacterium | reverse complement strand
TTGCCCAGCTTCGTGCCGCCGAAGTAGCGCGTGACCACGGCGACGACGTCGCCGACGCCGCTGCCGAGGAGGACGTTCAGCATCGGGCGACCCGCGGTGCCGTGCGGTTCCCCCGCGTCGCTCATGCCGACGTGGCTGGTGTCGCCCGGCGGTCCCACCAGAAAGGCCCAGCAGTTGTGGTTCGTGTCGCTGAACTCCTCTGAAACTCCCTTGATGAACGCCTTCGCTTTCTCGACGGTGTCCGCGTGGGCCACCGTTGTTATGAAGCGGCTCCGGAGGATGGTCTCCTCCGTCCTGCAGGTCGCTGCTGGTATGGGGTACCTTGACGGAGCGGTCATCTGCGTCTCTCAGGGGCTCGGGGTCAGGCCACGGGGCAGCGTATCTCAGAATCGCAATATGCTAGCACAAGCCTGGCCAGACGTGCACGTACGGCGCGCACGGATTCGCGAATTGCTTCCAGAGCGCCTTCTGCAGTATAATCAATGTGACGGAATCAAGACTGCCACTGCCGCCGGCCTGTCGGTGCTCGGCGCAGGCTCGCGCGGCCAGGATTGAACTCGGGTGTTCGCATGAGCCCCTGTCTTGCCCTTCGCAGGTGTGTCTCCCTACTGAGTCTCTCGGTTGGTGCCGTGGTCCTCGTCCTGCTTGTCGCGGAGGTGGGCCTCCGTGTCTTTGCTCCCGGACAGCACGTCCCTCAGCGCGAGTACGACGAGCAGCTCGGGTGGAGAGGCCGCCCCGAGCTGGACTGTCAGCTCAGAGAGAAGTCCTTCACGATAAGCATCTCTCAGAACAGTTCCGGCTTCCGCGACAGGGAGCGCACTCGGGACAAGCGGCCAGGATCGATGCGAATCCTGTGCCTCGGTGACTCCTTCACGTGGGGATGGGGCGTCGAGGAGCCTGCGATCTACACGCGCGTTCTCGAACGGGCACTTGAGGGCGGTGATACGCAGATCGAGGTGGCGAATGCGGGCGTCGGCGGCTACAGCACGGATCAGCTGCTCATCTATCTTCGGGAGGAGGCACTGGAGTACTCGCCCGACCTCGTCCTCTACCAGGCGGCGCGCAACGACATCCGCGGGAACATGACCACCACTGCCGAGGGGCTGTACAGCAAGCCCAGATTCGTGCTCAGTGACGACGGCGTTCTGGTGGCCAAGAACTGCCCCGTCCCTCCGCTTTCTTCCCTGGGCCGGGTCAAGTATGTAGTGTCACGGAAGAGCAGATTCGCCTACTTCGTCAAGCACCGGATGCACCTGGGCCGCCACGGCGTGCGGCGGCCCGGAGCGGGCGCTGCGGCTGAGCGGGTACCGATCGTATCCGACAGGGCCGACCACCCGTTCATGCTTTTCTGCAGTCTGGTGAGGGAGATGCGGGACGAATGCGAGGCCAGCGGAGCGGAGTTCGCGGCGCTTCTGGGATTCAGACTGAGCGAGGAGCAGATGGAGTACTGGGGCCGCGAGTGCGAGGGCGTCGAGACGCACTTCCTGCGCGAGTATCTTCTGGACCTGGAGGAGACGAGCGGCCAGCCGGCATTCATCGAGGATGACGGCCACTGGACCGAACAAGGCCACTGGTGGGTCGCCGAGTACATTCGACTCAACGTTCTGCCGACGGCCGACACCGATCCTGACCAGAGCGATCCACGGACATGACCCCGTAGCGCCACATCAGCGGCAGCAGCGCGCCCGCGTCCGCGCGGACTGCGGCATCACGGGTTATCAATCGTTCATGGAGAACGTGTTCCTCTACGCCGGGAACACCTACTACTTCGTGGTGGACGGCTACAACGAGGACTGCGGCGAGTACGTGCTTCAGATCTACATCTCGGCTCCGAACACGATCATGTTCTCAGCGATCGCGGAGTTCCCGGTGCTCTCGTGTCAGCCGTGCGGGCTGGAGTACGTAATCGAGATCGACGGCTACACCGGGCCGTCGCCGGTCGAGCATGCGAGCTGGACGACGATCAAGGCTCTGTATCGCTGAGGTAGCAGTTGCACCGCTTGGGCAGTTCATCGGGGCCCCGTGGATGGTCACGGGGTCCCGTCTTTTCCCCACATCACCGACGAGGTGCTCCGCGGGCCGGTCGTGGGTGGAGGGGCTTGCCGGGGCGTTGTGAAATGGCTATGATGTGATGTGCGCTTGTGCAGGGTAACGTACTGGAGCGGCGTGTTCACTGGCATCGAGCGCGTGTCAGGTTGGTGTGGCGATCTGGACGTGGTGCACCTTCACACTTGGGGTCTCATGAAGACGCATAGTACCGCGGTACGCATTCTCAGAATCGTACGTCCGTGGTGGAAATCCGTAGCCGCGGCCGCTGTCTGCATGACGATATTCGCGATGCTGAGCGGCGTCACGCTCGGGATGATACTGCCTCTGTTTGATGATGTCCTGGTGCCGGCAGGGGAGCGCGCGGGGGACAAGGACCTGCTGGTGGTCCTCGAGCAGCACTGCTCGGCACCCATGAGTGAGCTTCGGAGTTCGATCATCTCGTTTGATTCCTTGGGTGTCGGGGAGAGCTGGGAACAACTGGCCGACGGGATCAGCAGGGCTCTCGAGGAGTCTGACCCCTCACAGATACTCCTCGCGGTCATAGTTCTCGTGGTTGTCATAGTAGCCCTGAAGAATCTGTTCGGGTTCCTGCAAACATTTCTCATGGCACGAGTGGAACAGGGAGTCATCGCGCGAGTCCGCAACACCCTCTACTCTCACATACTCGAACTGGATATGAGGTTCTACACATCTACGCGTTCGGGAGATGTCATAGCGAGGTTCACGTCAGACATTGCAGGAATGAACCGTTCGATGACGCAGATACTCATGAAGGTCCCGAGAGAGATGGTGCTTCTGGCCGTCTATCTGACCGTGGCACTCTGGGCGTCGTGGCAACTCGCTCTCGCGACAGTGCTCATATTTCCACCGGTGATGTTCGTCATTCTCATTATCGGCAGGATCCTGAAGAGGAAGACTCACTACGCCCAGCGCAGACTCTCTGACTTCTCGTCCTTGCTCCAGGAGACGATATTCGGCATCAGGGTCGTCAAGGCGTTCTCGATGGAGGAGTTCGAGGGCGAGAAGTTCAGGAGGATCATAAGCGAGCACCGGAAGACGAGGGTCTCTCTTCGCAGAATAGGAGCGCTGGCAAGCCCTCTGACCGAGGCCATGGGAGCGGTTGCAAGCGGTCTCATCATGTGGTACGGCGGACGGGCCGTGCTTGCCGGTGAGTCGCTTTCGGCGGGACGGTTCCTTGTATTCCTCGCGGCCATTCTCTCGATGATGAGGCCCATCAAGATGTTGAGCAACGCCAACGCGGTGATACAGGGCGGGTTCGCGTCTGCCGAGAGGGTGTTCGAACTGATGGACAGACCGGTGAAGATCAAGCAGTCGGATGATCCCATGCCCCTGAGATCGGTCAGTGAAGGTATCGAGTTCCACGACGTGTGCTTCAGCTACACGGAGGGTATCGAGGTCCTTCGCGACGTCAGCTTCACGATCGGCAAGGGCGAGATCGTAGCCCTGGTCGGCCCCAGTGGGGGAGGGAAGAGCACGATCGCCGATATGATCCCGAGGTTCTACGACCCCGACTCCGGCTCGGTGACGATCGACGGAATGGACCTGCGAGACATCGCGGTCAAGGACATCAGGCGGAGTCTTGGCGTCGTGACTC
>JAUWBY010000238.1 GCA_030609605.1 Candidatus Eiseniibacteriota bacterium | reverse complement strand
GTCCGGCGCGTTCTCAAGCCCGTCTGAGCCTGAGGCGGCGGCGGACGCCGATGGCATCATTGAGCACACCAGTATCAGAAGAAGCAGCACGGCCGCGGCGGACGCGCGGCCGCAGCCGGCGAGACACGCGATTCGGTTCTTCATGAGACCTCCTTCTCTTCCTCGACCGTATACTCAGGCACGACGTCGGGACCCGTGACTGTCTCGTCCCCGCCTTCCACCGACGTTAGAGCGACAGCGGCCACAATAAGAACTGCTCCCAGCATGGCACCTACAGACAAGCGCTCACCGAGCACGGCAGTTGCCAGGGCGAGAGCGAAAACGATTTCTACGAGCAGTATCACGCACGAGCCTGTCGCTGAGATGCGCTTCAATCCCCATGTCCACAGCAGAAAGGGCAGGACGGTGCAGAAAAGCGCCGTATAGGCGACGACCCAGAGATTCATGGAAAACTGCGGGAGACCATCCCTCCCGAAGACAGCGGCAAGAGGAAGCGCCGTCAGCGCGGTTACCGTAACCATCGCCGCGGTCAGAACACGCACATCGGCAATGTGCTCTGCCACGATTCTCTTGTTGAGAAGTACGAAGACCGTCCAGACGATGGCAGCACCGAAGATGAGGGCATCTCCGGTGAGTTCGGCTCCAGGCATCAGTCTGAAGCGTCCGCCGGTTGTCACCATGACAACGCCGATCATTCCCAACACAATGGCGGCTGTCTTGAGACGCGTCAGGCGCTCCCTGAACACGAAGAACGACGCTATGGCAACCAGAATGGAGTTGCTGTTCACAAAAAGCGCGGCCTTGCTTGCAGTGGTCAGGGTCTGCCCCTGGAACTGCATCACGAAACCCACGGCGTTCGTGACCCCGAGCCAGATGACGAGCGGATGTCTCAGCGCCGCGCGGAACCCGGAGAGCCGTCCGATGGCCGCCACATAGCCGAGTGCGATTCCTGAGGCCGTCGCGAAGCGCAGGAAAACAAACCAGTAGGGATCAATCGTCCTGAGTCCGAGTTTCACGACCACGAAGGACGATCCCCAGAGGAGGCCGGACAGCGCCGTCGCTGCCACGGCGGCTCGGTGCCCCTTCAAGGTTTCCTCCAAGGAAAGGAAGCAGGTTCGACGACAGGCGGGATCCACGCTGCCGCAATCGTTTCGCATACTACGCCGATAGAGCGAGCGTTTATCCTACAAGAGCACTATGGCCACTGCAACGCCCATGATGATGAGAACGGCTGGAACAAGGAGCCGATACACCCTGCCGAAGCTGGCGCCGAAGTACTCGCGCGAGAGCACAAGACAAAGGTGCACCGGAGAGAGCAGACACCCGACGAATCCGGAACCAAACGCCAGCATTACGAGTTCCATATTGATGCCGCCACCATCCACGATCATGAGGGGTATGAGCAGAGGGAACACCACGGCAACGAACGCCGCGGTAACACCGGTCACGAGACCGATGAGCATCGGCGCAGCTATGATAATCAGGAGTTCCGGCACCTGCATCTGCAGGAAGAACTCCGGGAGAGCATCGCGGATACCGGTCACGATAAGAAGGTGCTTGTACGCGCTGACGCCGAACACAAGCGTGATTATCTGAAACTCGGTTCCTTTTCTCAGAGCAGCAAGCATGTCGCGCACGTGCGCTTTTTCGAACAAGGCGAGAAGACCCGCCACAACGAACACGACAAGCATGACCTCGAATCTGAACACGAGCGCGCCAACGATGACGACGGCGAAAGGCAGGGAACCCTTGGCGAGAGCAAGTCCTGCCCCTTTGCGCTCCTCCTTCGATGTCTCGTTCCGGCCGGCCGGCGCCCGCCTCAATACGAGCAGGACGCCGCCTCCGATGGCTGCCAGCGTGAGTGGATAGGTCGTTCTCGCGATATCAGCGACCGGGCGGTCGATGAGAAGAGCGACGAGGATAATGGCCGGATAGAGCGGCCAGACGTATTCCCATACGTGGCGAAACCAGTAGGCGATGAAGAAGCGATCCTCCGGCCTGACGTCCGTCGATTTGAGCGCGCTCTCCACCATCGGCGCGGTCAGCATCGTCCCCCCCGGCATGGGGAGAAGACCTCCGAAAGCCGGGACGAGCGCGACGACGATTCGGTTGTCCCGGATCATGCGCTTGAGTCCCGACACAACATGATCCAAGTACCCGAGCCTTCCTGCGAGCGCGCCCAGCATCAGGATCGTCGCGATGCGGCCGAAAAGCAGAAGTGAGTCCTTCGCAATGACGGCGCGCCACACCTCCAGCCCCGTCCAGCCGATGGCCCTCCCGGAGACCAGGGCCATACTCACCGCGCCGAGGAGCATCGCGATCCCAAGGTCCAGCCGGAACCGGACGAGGATGATCATGAGAATGATGGAGAGCATCAAGGCGACGATGTCCCGTTCCACACTCCCCTCCCTCAACTGTGCAGCCATCACCGCTGCGTGCAACGGCCATCACCGCTGTGTGCAACGGCCATCACCGGCACACGCATACGAAGGGGACGCTACAGATCGGCCTGCCGCGCCCCCTTCATTGTATCTCTTTCCCCGAGCACGCTCGAACCTATGCGGCGCGCTTCGGTCGGCACGAAGACTACTCCAGCTCGGACACGGCGAGGTTGATCTTGATCATGTCGTCCCGCCACCTGTAGAAGCTCTCCGTGTATGTGACCTGCGAGACAAACTGAGCCAGCGTCTCGACCCCCTTCTTCTCAATGTGCTTCCTGAGCTTCGAATCCGCCGGGAGGTTCCTGACCCAGTTCTGATAGTAGGCTTCCTTGTCGGCATAGTGCGCGATCAGCTCGTCATCAGAGGGATCGTGATAGGTCTCCTCGTGTACGATCGCCTCAAGAGGAAGCGTTGGAGCAAGCGGCGGCCGCTCGGAGGGATAGCCCAGGACGAGCATAGTGACCGGCATGACCTGCTTGGGAAGGTCGAAGAAATCCAGCGCCGTGTGAGGCTGCCAGACGATCTCCTGAATGTACTGCGATCCGAGGCCTTGAGCCTCAGCAGCAACGACGGAGTTCTGAGCAGCCGTGTAGACCGCCCGTAGAGATACCCAAAGAACGCCCATCCCGCCGAAATGAGACTCTCCGCCCTCAAGGGCGGCCCATCTGTTCAGGCGATGTGTATCCACACAGAAGATCAGGGAGATCGGCGCCTCCTGGATACTGACCTTATGTCCTTCACACAGCATCTCGTTCAACTGAATCCTGCGAGCTTTGTCCTTGACCACGATGATGGAGATCGGCTGTGCCCCGCGGTAACCACCGGTCAGGGTCCCGCCAGGCGCCGACGCCCGCTGTGCAGCCTTGAGCACTTTGTTCAGAACGTCCTGCGGAATCTCCTCATCCTTGAAGTGAAGGATGCTCCTTCTGTCGAACAGAAAGTCCAGACTGGTCTCGCTCACTCTTGCCTCCCGCTTCTAGAGTTCTTGCTCCTCAAGAATGCCTCTCAACATTGCCCGGCCCCGATGAAGATGGGTCTTGAGCGTTCCCATCGGGATGCCTAGTATCTCGGCCACTTCCTTGTAGCTTCTTTCTTCAAGATAGAAAAGCGTTATGACCGTTCGGTACTGCACCGGCAGTTTCGATACAGCGCCCCGCATGGCATGGCGGAACTCCTGGTCAAGCACGCGCTGACCTGGATCATCGCGACTGCCGTTCGCAAGCGCATCCGCCTCGATGTAGGCCCCAAGATCGATATCCACGGTCTGGGGGCGTCGCTTCTTCCGCTTGAGGTGGGTGAGCGCCCGGTTGGCCGCTATTCGATAGAGCCAACTCGAGAACTTCGAATCGCCCCTGAATCGGCCTATTGCTTTGTAGGCACGAACGAACGTCTCCTGAGCGATGTCGGCTGCATCGTCTTCATCGCCAATGATCCTTACGGCGATGGTGAACACGTAGTCCGAGTAGCGTTCGACAAGAATGGTGTACGCACTCTGGTCGCCAGCCTGTACCCCC
>JAUWBY010000325.1 GCA_030609605.1 Candidatus Eiseniibacteriota bacterium | reverse complement strand
TGATGACATGATCTACACCATGCGAAACGGCGACACGCCGGCTGTGGGGCTCGCTGCTCCACAGATCGGTCGTGCGATCGCGCTCATTGTGGCCGAGCCTCCGCCTGAGTACGAAGGCTCGGAGGCCGTGCACAATGGAGCCGTAGTTCTCATCAATCCCGAGATCGTGTATGGGGTGGGGGCAACGGTCGTCGAGGAAGGGTGCC
The DNA here is from genome assembly GCA_030609605.1 of Candidatus Eiseniibacteriota bacterium. GTDB lineage: Bacteria > Joyebacterota > Joyebacteria > Joyebacterales > Joyebacteraceae > Joyebacterum. The sequence continues at coordinate 2,354 of JAUWBY010000325.1, read as the reverse complement.
TGAGCTGTCCCGGCATAACGGCGGACGTTCAGCGTCCGGCGACGATCATAGTCAAGGGGCTCGACAGTGACGGGCGTCCGGTGAAGATAGAGGCCGAGGGCGCTCTCGCGAGGATCTTTCAGCACGAGGTGGATCACCTCAACGGCAAGTTCTTCTTTGATCATCTGAACCCCATAAAGAGGCAGCTCCTCAAATCACGGATCAGAAGAGCATAGGGCGTAGTTCTCAGGGATTCCGCCTCACAGAGTTGCCATTATGCGCATAGTTTTCATGGGGACCCCGGATTTCGCGGTCCCCTCCCTCAGGAAAATCGACTCCGGCGGTCACGACGTCCGGCTTGTTGTGACCCAGCCCGACCGGCCGGCGGGCAGAGGGCGGAAGCTGACCGTTCCTCCTGTCAAGCTTGCCGCTCTCGATCTCGGCATCCCAGTTGAGCAGCCTGAAACCGTCAATACCGACGAGTTCGCCGCGCGCCTGCACTCCCTCGCGCCGGACGTTCTGGTCGTGGTTGCCTTTGGACAGATACTGAAGCAGAGGCTTCTCGATATCCCGTCATGCGGAGCCATTAACGCGCACGCCTCGTTGCTGCCGGACTACCGAGGAGTGGCTCCTATCAACTGGGTTATCGTCAACGGGGAATCCGAGACAGGCGTCACGACTATGTACATGGCGAGGAAGGTGGATGCGGGGGAGATCATCCTCTCCAGGAGCATCCCCATCGGACCTGATGAGACCGCGGGCGAGCTCTATGATAGGTTGTCCGATCTGAGCGGAGACCTTCTTGTGGAGACGCTCGATCTGATCGAACGCGGTGAGGCTCCCAGGATTCCTCAGGGTGAACCGCGCGTCGGCTACGCCAGGAAGCTCAAGAAAAAGGATGGGGAGATAGACTGGGCGCGCGATGCTCGAACTGTCGCTGACCACATCCGAGGAATGACACCGTGGCCGGGTGCGTATACCTGGTTCAGAGGGAAAACGCTCCTGGTAACGCGGGCACGGCTGGCTTCGATGCCTCACCCAACGGAGTCGGGCCACGGCGACGGTGCGCCATCCGTGACAGGTATGCCAGGTGAGATCCTCTCCATCTCCGAAGTCGGGATCGAGGTGGCGACCGCGGACGGAGCTGTTTTTTTGACCGGCGTGAAGCCTGAAGGCAAGCGGGAGATGACGGGCGCGGAGTTCGCACGGGGTTACAGGCCTGAATCGGGCACGTGTCCGTTCGAGCCACCGGATGCTTGAGACTGGGGTCCGAGCGTGAAGCTGGGAGAGAAGAAGCTTTTCATACTGATCGCTGCAGGAGGGATTCTGGCGCTCGTTGCCACTGCCTGGCTCGTCTGGTATCTGATCTCCCCGCGCCTCAATGAGTTCTATCCCGGCCTTCCCGCCATAGTCGGCGGCGCTGCGCTTCTTGCAGCCCTCGTCATCGCTGCCGGTCTTTTCGTCATCGCTCTCTCTGCGTTGACTGGACGCAGAATTCTCTTCAGTCATCGCATCACTGGCACTGTTGTACGCATACTCTTTCCTCCAGTCCTAATGCTGGCGGGGTTGATGAGAATGGAGAGAGACAGGGTGAAGCGTTCGTTTATCGCTGTGAACAACGCTCTCGTCGTGGCGGAACAAGACTCAATACGCGGGGGCAAGTTGCTTCTCCTTCTGCCTCACTGTCTCCAGTCAATGGACTGCCCGCACAAGATAACAGGTGGTCTCATAGATAACTGCCGGGGCTGCGGCAGATGTGTCATCGCCGGGCTCTTGTCTCTGGCGAACGAGTTCGGGTTGTCGCTCGCTGTTGCCACCGGCGGGACACTTGCCAGGAGGGTTATTGTGGAGGAGCGGCCGGTCGCCATCATTGCCGTCGCGTGCGAGACGGATCTCACGAGCGGCATCAGAGACAGCTATCCGCTTCCCGTCTATGGCGTGCTCAATGAGCGCCCGAACGGACCATGCTGTAACACGACCGTCGCACTCGATACGGTTCGCGATGCGATAATGCTCTTCGCCGGAGACGGCGGTGGGGTCCGACCGCACGAGACGGGGATGCCATGAACGCACGAGAACTTGCTCTTCTCTCTCTCGCGGAGTGGGAATCGGGCAGCGGCAAGATCGATACGACCCTGGACCGCCAGCTCAAGGGTTCCGGCCTCGATTCGCGCGATGCGGCACTTGCCCAAAATCTTGTGTACGGCATCCTGCGCCTGAAGGGGCGCATCGATTGGGTGCTGGATCAGTATGTGAAGGGAGGCTTGAAGTCGCTCCCGTTGCCCATACGAAGCGCGCTCAGGCTGGGCCTCTACCAGATTGATTTTCTCGACAGAATACCGCCCAGGGCTGCTGTGAATGAGTCGGTGACACTC
>JAUWBY010000270.1 GCA_030609605.1 Candidatus Eiseniibacteriota bacterium | reverse complement strand
CGCTGGCGGACTACGGATCACAGGAGTTCTACGAAGACATAGGCAAATACGACGTCTACTGGCCATGGTGGGGTGGTGATGGCGTTCCGAACGATCCGACCGCGGAGGCTCTGGAACTCCGCAACGAGTACTGGGGGATGCGGCGGGACAGCAATACGTCTCTCAGACAGGCACGGTATTTCGTGATGGCCGCGCTTTTGAATCACGTCGTGAGCGCCATGGACTCGTTCATTCTTGCCAGAGCACATGGGACTGAGAACCACGCCGCTGCCGCCAAGGCCGGTATCGAATTCGGGGTGCCCGACGATGCGGCCGGTCTCAGCGTGGCTTTTGTGACAACCTACTGATGAGGTGGCACATGAATCGCACCGTTACAGCTCTTCTGGCCATCACCCTGCTCATGTTCGGAGCTGCGTCCGCCACACTCGCCGCTGACCTTTCGTGTGCACGCGGCACTCGCGTGGGACTCGAGATGAGCGGGCTCTCCCTGAACGAGATCCGGAGCTTGGCCGATCCTGGTCCGAGCGGAGACGGAAGGAGAGCTCCAGCGTCAGAGCCCGACATAGGTACGAAGAACCCGATGGTCGCTCTTCTCATGTCGATGGTTCTGCCGGGCTGGGGGGAGATGTATACGGGGAACGATGGTCGAGGAAGGGCCTTCATGGCCGCCGAGGGCGCAATCTGGATCGGGTATGCTTCGTTCGAGATCCAGAGCAGCATGCGCGAAGATGACTACCAGGAGTTCGCCTCCGTCTTCGCCGGTGTGCCACAGGGATCGACGAGTGGGTACTATCAGGACATCGCTGACTACATCCGCAGCGAGGGTGAGGACAGTTACAACGAGGGGATCAGGAGCGATGCGCGCAGTCTCTATCCCGACGATCTGGACGCCCAGAGTGAGTACTTCGCACAGCATGGCTACTTCGGGGACACGGGTTGGGAATGGGAGAGCAGGGCGCGGTTCTCCGAGTACCTGGATCTTCGCCACAGCGAAGCGCTTTCACGCAAGAACGCGTTCCACATGCTTGGACTCGCGGTTCTGAATCGCGCGATAAGCGGTATCGACAGCGCCTGGATGGCGCGTCGGCACAACCTGGGTCTCAGGAGTGAAGCGCACGCGAGACTCTTCGTTGCGCCCGTTTTGGACGACAATGGATCTCCGGGCAGCCAGGTGACGCTCGAGATCACGTTCTAGCATCCCGCCCGATCCACTCTCTACTTCTGTCCCTCCCCACGAATCCCCAAGTTCACTCGGAGAGGAGGGCTCATGCAAGGTTCCAGAATATGCGCGGTTGCCGTCGGTTGCCTCCTTGCCGCTGCAGGCAGCGCATACTCCTCCGATGTCGGCGCCTTTGCGACAGTCGGCGACACTCGTTGCATAACCGCGTTCGAGCTTGTTGGTGATATGCCTGGGAGCGGGGAGTGGGGTCTGGATTCTCCACAATCGCTTGCAGTCGACCGTAGTGGAAACATGCTGATCGCGGACTCGGGTAACAACCGCGTGCTGGTCATCGCAGAGACGGGCGAGCTTGTCGTTGAGTTCGGAGGGTACGGTTGGGATGAGGGACAGTTCGATACCCCAACGGATCTGGCCATCTATCCCGGTTTCTACATCTACGTTCTCGATGAAGGGAACAGGCGCGTGGAGCGTTTCGACGAACGCGGCAACTACCTTGATCGGATCGTCGACGAAGATGAGACGGGCACCCCGATCGGCATCGCGATAGGGAGCGGAGGTGAGCTTCTTATCGTCGATGAGGACAGGCAAGCCGTGGTCGTCTACTCGCAGTTCGCAGAGACCCTCGAGCCGCTCGGTGGCTTCGGAGGTGGGTCGGGCGAGCTGGTGTCGCCGTGTGACGTCGTCATGGGACCATCCAGGCAGATCGCCGTCTCCGATCCCGGGGCCGGCGTTGTCCATATCTTCGATGAATTCGGTTCGGAACTCTATGAGGTAACATCGCCGGGAGGTCGCTTCCGCCCGTGCGCTCTTGCATTCGATGCCTACGGCAATCTCATTGCCGCGGATGCCGAGGGACGCTGCATTGTGGCGTTCAGCGCGAGGAGTCGGCTGACAACGGCGGTCGCGCTCGAGGGAAACGGGTTGCCCGTGGCCGTTGAGCCTGTGGGTCTTGCTTTCGACGGCAACGGCCGTTTGCTCGTGCTCGATCGCGCGGCCGGTCGCCTGATCGTCATCGATCTTGTCTACGGTGCCTGTGAGTGATCCATGAATAGGATCCGATGTCGCGCGCCGGCGGTGCTTCTTGTGTCTCTCGTTCTTCTCGTGACGTTCGCCCAGGATGTCCGAGCCGGCCACCTTTCAGCCGTGAGCGGTGAACGGGAACTCACGTTCTCGGGGGCCGAGGCCGTTTCCGGGATCTATCTTCCGGACGCGCTTGTCTTCGCCGGCAGCGATTCCCTTACCATTGACGGGCGGGCGGCAGTGCGCGGCCGCGATTACGTTATCGATCACACGATGAGGCAACTGGTGCTCTCTGTGGCCGTCCGCGAGAGTGCTCGCATCACCCTCCGCTACCGTTACTATCCCATTCCTGCTCGTGGCGTTTACCGGCGGTCGATCATCGACTCGTCGGCGCAACTGCCGGATCTGTTCCTGCGAGCCGGGGGAGCAACCGATTCGGGGCGGGTCAGCGCGGCCGGACAGGCTGATGCCGATGGGCACGGGCCTGGAGGGATGATCGTCGCGGCAGAGGGGGGCGGCTCAGCCGTCCGGACGAAGCCCGCGTCTCTCAAGGTCGGCGGCGCCAAGACCTTTGGAATCACCGTGGGGTCCGGTCGCGACCTCAAACTGGAGCAGTCGTTGCGACTCAACATCTCAGGCAGGATAACGCGCGATGTAAGCGTTACCGCCTACCTCTCGGATCAGAACACGCCTCTCATCCCGGAGGGGGACACGGAGGAGCTTCGTTCTCTGGACAAGGTACTGATCGAGATCGAGAGCGAGCACGTGACGGCCACGATGGGTGACTACATCCTCGAGATTGACGGGGGAAGCCTTCTGGATGTGAGACGGGATCTGTCCGGTGTCAAGGTCAGAGGGGAAATGGGGACGGCGGCGATCGTGCTGGCCGGCGCGCGCGCCGACGGTGAGTACACAAGTCTGACATTCCGCGGGAGCGCCGGGAAGCAGGGTCCCTATCTTCTCACCGACAGAGCCGGGGCGACCGGGATAACGGTGGTGGCGGGAAGTGAGTGCATCTGGCTCGATGGGGAGAGGCTCAGGCGGGGCAAGGACAACGACTACACGATCGAGTACACGGCGGGTGAAATCGAGTTCAGCGAGCGCCGGCACATTACGAGTGACAGCGAGATCGTCGTCGACTACGAGTACGCCACCAGCGACTACGAGAGAGACATCTATGGGGGGAGGGCCACCTTCATTTCCGGTGACGGACGCGTCGCTAT
>JAUWBY010000011.1 GCA_030609605.1 Candidatus Eiseniibacteriota bacterium | reverse complement strand
GGCGGTGGTCTTGCGATGGTCGTCACGGGTCTTGTCAAGGAACTCACCGCCGAGACCGCAGAGCGGGTCGCACTCGGCGCGGGTGCCATAGTCCTCGACATCATCTGCATGAACGACGGGCGCACAGCGTATCGTCAGATTGAGGACCTCAAGCGTCTCCGTCCGGACATGGTGCTCCTCGCGGGCGGCTACGATGGCGAGGCGATCACGGCGCCCGTTTTCCTCGCTGAACTCCTCGTCGAGTCCGAGCTTCACCCGAAACTCAATCCTGAGGCGAAGCTTCCCGTCGTCTATGGTGGCAACGTCAACGCGCGCCCCTACGTCGAACGCACGCTCGGCGACGCGTTCCTCTTTCGGTCGGTCCCGAATGTGCGACCGGCGGAGAACCATGAGGAGACACGGCCGGCGCGAGCCGCCATCAACGAGATCTTCATGGACCACGTGATGTCGATGGCCCCCGGCTACGAGAAGCTCAAGCCGTGGGTTAGAGCACCCATTCGCCCGACGCCGGCGGCGTTCGGGGACATCATGGCTCTGGCGTCGACGGAGCTCGAGGGAACTATCCTCGCGATCGACATCGGAGGTGCGACGACGGACGTGTTCACGGCGCGCGGCGGCGTGGTCGTCCGCACGGTGAGCGCGAACATCGGCATGAGCTACAGTATCCTCAATGTTGCGCGGCTTGCGGGTGCGGGCGCGATAACCGAGCTCCTATCCATGGAGATGACCGAGCGCGAGCTCTGGAACCGCATCGGAAACAAGTACGTGCAGCCGACGAGCCTGCCGACGACACGCGAGGACGCGCTGGTCGAGTGGGCGACTGCAACGGTTGCGATTCGTGAGGCGGTTCGTGAGCACCACAGGGTGCTGCGCGGCATCCCCGAAAGCGAGCGGCCAGGCGGGCGGGATTACGACTTCATCATTGGGAGCGGTGGTATCCTTTCGCACTCGTCGCGCGAGGTTGCAGCGAGGATCTTGATAGATGCGCTCCACCCCCGCGGCACAGTCAGGCTGGCCGTCGACCGCGCGTTCATGTTCCCGCACCTGGGGGTCCTCTCGGGGGTGGATGAAGCGCTTGCGAAGGAGATCTTCTTCGACCTCGCGCTCGTCGAACTGGGGACGGTGGGGGAGCACCAGGCGTCGGTAAGAGGCGGTCGAGTGGCTTCGGATATGAGTCCTCCTACTGAGCCGGCGGTCGGGGCTATCGGTTCTGCAGCGAAGTCGACGGGCATTCCACCAGCCGGAACCGACCTCCCGAGCGGTACACGCGTCCGCCGCGGGCGGATTGCCGCCGTGAGAGAGCTTGCGACGAACGGAGATGTCCTCGTCGAAGCCGGCGACACGGTCGTCTCGGACACAATCGTCGCGCACGCGAGCCGCGAATTCCTGCGGCCGTTCTTCCTTGCTATCGCCCGTGCGATGCAGGTCGATCCTGAGGCGCTTGACGGCGTGCTCCTGAAGGGCATCGGAGATGAGATCGCGAGGGGCGAGGTCATCGCAAAGCAACGTATGCGCCTTGGTCGCTCGGCGACCTTCCGCTCGCCTGTCGACGGCATCATCGAGCGCATCCTTCCCGATGGAACACTCGTCGTGCGCGAGCGCGCCGAGGATGCGAAGGTCCTGACGACGGTAGAGGTGGCGAAGGAACTCGGTCTGCACCCGAGCCGACTCAAGCCGTACCTCAAAGTTTCGGTCGGCGACGAGGTCGAGCGCGGGCAGTGGCTCGCCGTGATGATGACCGGTGGGAAGAACAGGAGTTCCGAATCCCCGGTCCGCGGGAAGGTGGCGAAGATAGACCTGCACTTCGGGATGGTCATGATCGAGCCGCTTCTCGAGGAGCTTCAGGTGTCGGCATGGCTACCGGGCGTCGTGGAGTCAGTGACCGCGCGCGGCTGCACGGTCGTGAGCGAGGGCACGGAGATCGACGGGGTCTGGGGAAGTGGAGGAGCGGTGCTGGGCCCACTCGTCTTCCCTGGGCTGGACGCCGGACGTACCGGCACAGAGCCGTGGGATCCCCCGGCCCTCACGCCTGGCTCCGTCGCAGTCATTGATCATGCGGACGCCGCCGTGCTCGAGACATGCCGGGAGGCCGGTGTCACCGGGCTTATCGCTGGTGGCGTTGATCTGGAGGATGTGCTAGAACCGGGGCTTGGGTTCACACTCGTTGTGACCGGGGAGTTCGGATCGAGCGCTCTCGCGGAGGATGTGCGCGCCGCGCTCACAGCGCACGAAGGACGCTTGGCACTTCTCGACGGGACGACCCAGCTCCGTGTGGGCGTCCAGCGACCGAGGATCATCCTGCCATCGAGGGCCTGAGGCGCCGTCATGCGGCACCATCCATGGAGGAGGTTCGATCATGAGCAACATCGTGTGGAGCGACAACCTGTCAGTCGGCGTCGACCTCATCGATGAGCAGCACAAGAGCCTCATCGGCAAGATCGCGGATCTCGAGGAGGCGCTTCACACCGGGCAGGGCCCGGCTGAGATCGTCCGCATCCTGACCTTCCTCATGGACTACACGAAGTTCCACTTCGGGACCGAGGAGCGCAACATGAGGGCGTACGACTACCCAAACATCGGTGCGCACCTGGTCAAGCACGAGGAGTTCAAGACCACGCTTGCGAATCTGAGCGAGGATTTCAAGGAGGAGGGCGCCACGCAGGGACTCGCCGACTCCATCGATACGCTCCTCATGAACTGGTTCGTGAAGCACATCAAGGACGTCGACCACAAGTTCGGTGAGTTCCTGAGCGAGAACGACCTCACGATGAGCGAGGACGCCTAGCTCGGTTTTCCCTATGTCCGCGCCGTGAAGGACGGTGCCAGATAAGGAGAGGAATGATGAAAACGCGCCATGTGTTCGCGATCTCTGCCGTGCTGATGCTCACCGCCATCATCGCCGGCTGCTCCGGTGGGGAGGAGGGAGCGGAGACGCAGACCACCACCGGAACGGAGATGCAGCCCGGTACACGTGAAGGCGATATCCTCGCTGCCTACCCCGCAGACACACTCGACGATGTCGTGAGTGCGGAGCTTCTCTCTGTGGATGCGGCGAGCGCCGACGGACGCGGTTCAATCAAGATCATCTTCGATGAGGCGACGACGATCCCGCTGTTCGAAACCGGTGACCTCGATGTCGAGAACGCGTTCCTCAGCTACTACGCGAAGCTCAGAACCGAAGGACTCGAAGGTGATGCCATCCTCGAGATGTGGTGCGTTTTCGACGAGATCGGAGAATTCTTTTCGCGTGGACTGGATAACCCTGTCTTTGGAACGAGCGAGTGGGTAGACGCCGTGACGGTCTTCCGTCTCGAGGCCGGACAGAACCCTGACAACGTGAGGCTGAATCTCGTCGTCACCGGCCCGGGCACGGTCTGGATCGACGATATCGTCGTAACGAAGGCGCCGCTTGCTGATTGACGTCCGCCCGGCATGAGTCATCCTCAATAAGGGGCTCATCTGTCCCTTATCCGTTGTCATTCCCTCTCCGTGACGCTATTCTAGAAATCCTATGTGCAAACTACGGCTGTCAAGAAATGCAGCCGTGGTGCGTCTGCGACCACCGGGCGAGGGGACAAGTGGAAGAACGGGACCCAAGAGAGCGCGCAGATTCCACCGAGACACTTGAGCGCGAGCTCAAGATGGACATCACTAAGGGCAACGTTCTCAAGAACGTGCTCTACATGGGCATACCCTCGATGATTGGTTTCGGGGCGATGACCATCTACAGCCTCACCGACATCTACTGGGTCGGGAGACTCGGGACGACGCCCGTTGCCGCCATCACCCTCTTCGCCGCGATAGCATGGATCCTCGGTTCAGCGAACCAGATCGTCGGCACGGGGTCCGTCGCCCTTATCTCGCGCCGCTTCGGTGAGAGACGCTTTGAGGCCACGCGCGACGTCGTCCGGCAGACGCTGCTTCTCAAGTTCACGGTCGCCGCCCTTATGGGCGCTATCGGATTTGCAGTCGTGCCCGCCGTTCTCCGCTTCATGACCGACGATGCCGCCACGCGCGAGCTGGCGATGCGCTACGGGAGCATCTACTTAATCGGCCTCCCGTTCATGTTCTCGTCCTACTCCATCTATACCGCCCTCCGCGGCGTCGGCGATGCCCCGAAGGCGATGTACATCATGCTGATGTCGACCGTCCTCAACATCGGCCTCGATCCGCTCTTCATATTCCATTTCGACATGGGAATAGCAGGAGCAGCACTCGCCACGGCGATCTCTGCGACGTGCGCCGTCTTCGTTGGTCTCTGGGTTCTCTCCTCGGGCCGATCGAACCTTAGAGTTCCGATCTGGCGGCGCTTCCACCCGCGGATCAATGTCATGCTCGAAATCCTGAGAATAGGACTGCCGGCCGGTCTGAACGGGCTCCTCAGAAGTCTCGCCCATTGGTACGTAGCCACACTGGTCGCGACCTTCGGCACCGTGGTGATAGCAGCCTACGGTCTGAGTCTGCGGATAATGGAGCTCGGAATCCTCTTTGCCGTGGGGCTCGAGCTCGGCATCGGTGCCGTCGTCGGCCAGAATCTCGGCGCGAACCAGAAGGACCGGGCGCACGAGGCAGTCGTGAAGGCGACGCTTCTCGTCTTTGCGCTGACGGGCGTTCTCGGGCTCATAGAGATCGGTTTCTCGAAAGAGATCTTGGGCCTTTTCAGTGGGGATACGGCGGTCGTGGCGACCGGTATCCCGCTCATCAGGCTTATGGCCATCGCGCAAGTGATGATCGCCATGCACATTGTCATGTCGTCGGCCTTCTACGGCTCGGGCAACACGTGGCCCCCGACCATCATCTCGGCCATCGTCGAATGGGGCGTCCAGATCCCCCTCGTTCTCGGTGCGATACACCTCCTGCACACGGACCAGACCGGAGTCTGGTGGTCGATGTTCATCGCCGCTTGCGTGGAGGTTCTCTTGACGTACATCTGGTTCCAGAGAGGGCATTGGAAGCACCAGAAGGTGTAGTTCCTGAAGAGCCGGCGGTCGTGGGTGCGACCTGCCCTCGGTGGGACCTGCGGCCGGTGCGATTTCGAGGAGATGAGATCGGGTGGAGTTTGGATTCCTGATACCAGGTGACGCGGAGTTCGACGTTGTCGGCTTTGGCCTGAACGCCGTCGATCACCTCTGCGTCATGCCGGAGCAGCCCGAGTACGGAGCCAAGCTCCCGATAGACACCTTTAAGCTCGCACCGGGAGGACAGGCGGCGAGCGCGATGGTCCAGTGCGCGAAGCTCGGTCTCCGGGCGAAGTACGTGGGGAAGGTCGGGGGAGATGAGATAGGCAGCTTTTCGCTTCTGAGTATCAAGTCGGCGGGTGTGGATGTCTCGGACGTGACCGTCGCCCAAGGAGTGACGAATCAGCTCGCGATGATAATCATAGATGAACGGACGGTGAGCGGACCATTCTGTGGCACAGGCCCAGTGAAATCGCCACTGTTCCATCTGAAATGACTCCCGAGAACGTGTGCGCCGGCAGTGTGCTTCTCCTGGACGGACACGACGCTCCGGCAGCCGCCAGGGCCGCGGAGCTTGCCCGCGAGCGCGGCATCGTCGTCGTACTCGACGCGGAAAGCGTCAAGGAAGGGACCGCCGAGCTTGTCGTCAACACAGACCTTCTTGTCGCATCATCGAGGTTTCCGAGCCTTTTCACGGGGGAGGATGATCCGGCGGTGGCGCTTTCGCTGATCTCTGAGGCTGGCCCGTCGTTTGTTGCGATGACTCTCGGGGAGAGGGGCGCCGTCGCGCTCGCTCCGGATGGCAGCCTCGTTGCATCACCAGGATTTGAGGTAGATGTCAGAGATACAACAGGGGCGGGGGACATCTTCCACGGAGCGTTCATCTACGGTCTTCTTGAGGGCTGGTCTGTCGAACGGACTCTCACGTTTTCGAACGCGGCCGCGGCTCTGAACTGCACGGCGCTGGGCGCTCGCGGCGGAATAGCGGGTCTGGACGAGATAGAGGCTCTGATCAAGCGCGACGGCCGGCTGTGATGACGTCTTCTACACGAAACGGAGCGCGGAATTGCGTACGGTAGACCTGATCATCTTCGATCTCGACGGCACCCTCTATTCTTCAAAGGCAACGACCGTAGGCGCGCTCGAATGTGCCGTCCGCGACATCAACGAGCGACACGGTCTGAGCATCCCGCAACCGACCGAGGCGAAGGTCATGGGCGGCGTCGGCAATACGCGCGAGGACTATGTCCACGGCGTGCTGCCCTCCGTTCCCGACGAGCACGTGGACGAGGTGGCCGACCTCATCTGGCACTGGGAGCATAAACTCATAGAGGGAGGCAAGGGGTCCCTCTTTCCCGGGATCCTGGGTGGTCTCGCCGGCATGAAGGCGAGCGGCTATGAGCTTGCGGTCGCGACGAACGCCGGGTCCTCCTATATGAACTTCGTGCTGGACTACTTCGACATCAGGAAGTATTTCTCTGAGACGTGGTGTGCCGGCGAGCAGAGCGCCGGTGACAAGGGAGATCTCATCACGGGAATCATTCAGAAGCTTGGCGTACTGCCTTGGCGGGCTATCATGGTCGGTGACCGGAGTTCCGATATCCGCGCTGCTCAGAAGGCAGGAGTCTGGTCGGTCGGGTGCACGTGGGGGTTCGCGTGGAGCACGGAACTTGATGGAGCCGATCAGACCGTCGGGAGTTTCCTGGATCTTCTGGAACTACTCAAGGGATGGCCGGGCAGAGATGCGATGGCTGCACGACATATCGATGGTTCTTCCCAGGACTGGTGAGCCCGAGAGACGCGACGTCGCCGGGATCGACACCATAGTCTTGCACTGCACAGCCATGCCCGGCTGGAATGTCTGGGAGACTGCGCGCTATCACACAGGGCCCAATCACATCTCCCCGAACGGGTGCCCTTCGATCGCCTATGCTTACTTCGTGGAACCCGATGGCCTCCTCTATCGCTGTCTATCACATGAGATACGCTCTTGGCACGTTGGGCTGTGGAACGAGCGCTCAATAGGTGTCTGCATGGCATACGAGGCGGGCGACGCACCGCCGGCTCGCGAACAGCTGGAAGCGGCCGTCGACATCTGTGCCGATCTCGCGCGGAAGCTCGATCTTTCCGCCGAGCGCGTCATGGGGCACAGGGAACTCGAGGGAACCGGTTTTGTTATCGAGAACGGTGAGCGCGTTCAGAAGAAGGAGTGTCCGGGGTCTCTGGTCGACATGAACAAGTTCCGGCGTTCCGTCGCGGCCGCGATCGAGCGACCCCTTGGACCGGGAGTGATGGAGGCATGATGCGACGTTTGAAACCTGCTCTGGTCCTGACGCTCGTGGTGGCGCTTGTCCTGTGTCCGTACCCGGTCCGTGCCGAGGACCCGGGCGCGGATACGGCGAGCACTCACTCCCTTCAGAGCCTCTCCTGGATCATAGACTCGTTCCTCGCGAAGCCGCATCTGCGTGGGGCACAGCTCTCCATCATCGTCGAGTCATTGGACCTCAGCTGCGTGGACCGCGACTCGCTGGACTCCGGCTCAGCGGACGTCGGCGCGCCGCCGCAGCAGGGGGCAATGGATCCGGCAGAAGGCCCAGTACTCTACGAGCGCCAGGCCGACAGACCGATGATCCCTGCCTCGAACGTGAAGATAGTGACGGGCGCCGCTACGCTCTCGCTCCTGGGTCCCGACTACAGGTTCGAGACCACTTTCTCTACGGACGGTGACGCTATCTCCCCGGTTCTCGACGGCAACCTCTACGTTAGAGGCAGCGGCGATCCGTCGCTGGTCTCGGAGGAGTTCTGGAAGATAGCGGACAGATTCCGGACGAAGGGAATCGAGCGGATCGCGGGCGACATCGTCCTGGACGTGTCATACTTCGACAGCCTTGCTACGGCGACGGAGGATGCCGGAGATGGCGATCGTGCCTACCACGCGAGAACGGGCGCGCTATCCGCGAACTTCAACACGGTTCGCGTGCACGTCCACCCCGGCGCAAAGAGCGGGAAAGCTGCCCGGATTGAGCTCTCGCCGGAGACCGGATTCGTCGATGTAGTAAACGACGCCACGACCTGCTCCGCCCGCCGCAGCCAGACGATCCAGGTAAGGCGCCGATTCGAGGACGGTCGGAACGTGGTTCATATCTCCGGGCGGATACCGGTGGGCCACCGCGGGAAGGTCTTCTACAGGAACATCGACGACCCCGCGGGATCATTCGGTGCGACGCTTGCCGCCTTTCTGAGAGGGGCCGGAGTAGCGGTCGAAGGAGATATCATCCAGGGTGTCCAACCTGATGACGTACGTGAGCTCTTCGTTCATCGCTCGAAGCCGCTCTCGCTCATCGTTCGGGACCTCAACAAGTTCAGCAACAACTTCACCGCCGAGCAGCTTCTGAAAGCGCTCGGTGCGATGCACGGTGGGACGGAAGTCCCAGGGGAGACGACTTCCGGGGCGACCATCCTCATGGACTATCTTGAGAGCCTCGGCATCGATACGACGGAACTCCGCATAGTAGACGGATCGGGTCTGTCACATGAGAGCAGGCTGACCGCGCGTTCCCTTGCCCGCGTCATCCGGGAGATGTACGCTGACTTCGGGGTGGGACCTGAGTATGTTTCCTCGTTGAGTGTGAGCGGTACGGACGGAACACTCGGGGATCGGATGGGCTTCGGAGGGTTGAGCGGGGAGATCAGGGCGAAGACCGGTCTTCTGGACGGCGTGACCGCGATCTCCGGTGTTATGAAGACTACTGGAGGGAAGAGAATCCTTTTCTCCATCATTGTCAACGGTTGGTCGTGCGAGGCGTGGCAGGTTCACGATCTGGAGCACGCAATCCTCCTTCACATCTACCAGAGCTGACGGAGTGACAAGTGAGGTACCGGACGTGACAGAGGAGCAGCCCATCAGATTCACGGCCAGGGATTTCGGCGCTACGGCGCGGACTCTCATCCTGTGGGTCGTGGCGAACTCGCTCGCCGGCGCGCTCGTCGGCGTGGCGATCGCTCTCTTCGCCGACCGTCCCGGTGCGCTTGAAAGCTTCATTCCTCTCAGCATCCTCTTCGCCAACGCCGTCGGCTTCGCGGCTGGACTCACCGCGCGCTTCATTCTGCCACGCTACAGCGCGCTACCGGTCTACGTCAGGATCCCGCTTGCCATCATCACACTCCTTGCCGGGGGCGCGTTCGGATCGGTTCTGGTCATCTTCCGAAATCCAGTATTTGTCCTCTATCAAGGGCGCCTGACGCTCCTGCTCGTGCTGGTCGACAGCGTCATCGCGGTCATAGTCGGCCTTATCACCTACAACTACGAGCAGATGAGACAGGAGATAGAACGAGGCTACAGCGAGCTTGCCGAGAATCGCGTCCGGGAGGAGAGACTGAAGGAACTGGCTACGCGGTCCGAACTCAAGGCCCTGAAGGCGCAGATAAACCCACATTTCCTCTTCAATGCGCTGAACTCCATCTCGGCACTGACGACCATAGATCCGGAGGCAGCCCGGCGCACGCTGGAGCGCCTGGCCAGCGTTTTCAGGAAGACGCTCCTGGCTTCGGAAGAGAGCAGTGTGCCGCTTACCCGGGAACTCGAACTCGTCGACGCCTATCTCGACATCGAGCGAGCCCGATTCGGAGACCGGATGCGTGTGGAGCACTCGATAGCACCGGGCGCCGGGGATGTGGAGATCCCACCGCTCATCCTGCAACCGATAGTAGAGAACGCCGTGCGCCACGGGATATCACCGAGCGTAAGCGGAGGAACCGTGAGTATCGATGCGAGCGTCGCGGACGACTTCCTGGTGATCACTGTGCGAGACGACGGCGTCGGTGTCTCGACCGACGATTTGCACGACACGATGTCGGCCGGCTACGGTCTCCGGAGTGTGCGCGACCGGCTGAATACGCGCTACGGCACCGGCGATTGGCTCACCGTCAAGAGCGAACCCGACCGGGGGATGACCGTCCGTCTCACCATTCCCATCGGCGCGGCCGATCGGGAGCCCGGATCGGGGGAGGAAGAGCGATGACCGACACGATCAGGGTCCTTGTGGTCGACGACGAGAAGCTGGCTCGCGAGCGCGTGAAGACTCTCCTCGCGGAGTGCGAGGGGTGTGAGTGCGTGGGCGAGGCGGAGAACGGCCTCGTGGCCGTGGAGAGAATCAGAGAGCTTGCACCGGATCTTGTTATCCTCGACATACAGATGCCCGGCATGGACGGTTTCGAGGTGATCGAGGCCCTCGACGACACCCCGCTCGTTATCTTCGCAACCGCGTACGACGAGTACGCCATCAAGGCCTTCGAGGTGAACTCGATCGACTATCTTCTCAAACCGATCGAGAAAGAGAGATTCGCGGAAGCGCTGGGGCGTGCGCGCGAGCTTCTCGAGGGGGGAGCGAGCTTCAGCGAACAGATAGAACGTCTCGCCGGACTCGTGCTCCAGGGCGGCATCAACCGGCTGCCTGTTACGAAAGGTAAGAGAATCGTACTACTGGATCTTGATCGAATCGTGTGGATCGAGGCGTCCGACGAACTGGTCTTCGTGCACACGAAGGACGAACGCTATCTCGTCAACATGACGATGGCCGAACTCGAACGAAGACTGGATGCGAACGTGTTCTTTCGCACTCACCGCTCCAGCATCGTTAACCTGAATTGCGTCGTCGAGATCGTGCCGTGGTTCGGAGGGAAGTACAAGGTCGTCATGGATGATGCCGACCGGACGGAGGTCGTGCTCTCCCGAGCGCGGGCAAAGAGCCTGCGCGAGATTCTGCCTTGGTAGACGGAGTGGCGTAGCGCATCCTACTCCCGCCGCCCCTCTTCATCTCACCTCGCCAACACTCCAACTCACCCGCCAGAACCGTCATTTGACGGACATTGCCTTCGTACAAGGCTGTCCGACTCGTATTATTGCACCATGGGAGAACCACGGGAGTTGAGTAGCAGACACGGCTCATATCGAGCCGACAACGGGGGGAAGGAAATGAGTGCGGAACGGAACATCATAGCGAGCATCGTGGTCATAGTGATTGCGCTCGTGATGGGGCTCGCAGCTCCTGCCGCCGCCGATGGCGTGGCTCTTGGCAAGGCCGTCACGGCGGCCGTCGCAGGAGCTGCATCGGGTGGGACAGCGGGAATACAGATGATCGACGATTCGGTCACTTCATCGTCCGGGACGAGCATCACGATCGGCAACACGATGCGGATCGAGCAGACGGGGAGCTTCACCGTTCCTGAGGATGAAACGTATGCCCACGACGTTTACATGTGGACTCAGAGCTTCAACGTCAGAGGGACGCTCGATGGCGACGCCTGCGTCTGGGCACAGTGGCTCACAATCGACGGCACGCTGACCCAGGACCTGACCGCATTCGCTCAGGACGTCACCATCAACGGCATCGTCGGTGATGACGTCCGTGTCTTCGCCCAGAACGTCTACATCCATGGAACGATAAGGGGTGATGCTTTGATCGGGGCTGCGAACCTCGTTATCTTCGATGACGCCGTTATCGAGGGCAGCCTTCTCGCTGGAGCCGGTCAAGTGACGCACCGCGGGACCGTGAAGGGCGATGCCAGGATTGCCGGGGGCGAGCTGACGATGTCCGGCGTGATCGACGGCAACGCCGAACTCTTCACGGACGGAGGTATCACTCTTCTGGACGGAGCGCATGTCGGTGGGGATCTCATCTACCAGGGACCGACACAGATCGAGTTCGGAAGCGGCATCATCAGCGGGACGATCACCTTCAAGCAGCAGGACAGTGACGATGGAATCACGGCGGTTGTCGATTTCGCCGGGCGCTTCAAGTCTCTCATGCATCTTTTTGGGTTCATCGCCGCCATCATTGCTGGGAGCATCATAATCGCCGTGACGAGCGATCACGCCAGGAAGACGGCAAACATCATCAGGACGAAGCCGCTCAAGAGCGTGGGAATCGGGTTCATCGCTTTCATCTGCATGCCGATCATCATCGTTCTTTCGATCGTCTTCATCGTCACGATTCCGTTTGGTTTTCTGGTGCTGACGCCGGCCTATGTCATCGCTCTCTATGTCGCCAAGTTCTATGTGGCCCTCTGGCTTGGCAATGCGATCCTCAGGCGGGGTGATGCGATCATGACAAGATCACCTGTTCCTCCAATGCTGCTGGGTCTCCTTGGCGTGTACATCATCACGGCGATACCCGTGATCGGGACACTGGCAGGCGTCATCATTATCTTCTTCGGTTTCGGCGCGCTCCTGCAGCGCAAGGAGACAGGTCTGGCAACCGCGTTTGAGCCGACACCAGTACCCGGAGACGTGGGTCTTCCGAGTGCCTTTCCCGGAACCGGGACGGAGGGATAACCGATGAGTCGAGGTACACGCGGCACCTCATCTCAAGGACTTTCCCGGAGGCTCAGCCTCAAGACGGTCCTTCTCTGGGCGCTTGCAGCGAGCGCTGCCGGCCTGGCGGTAGGACTGGCGATTAAGGTCTTTTCCGGCAGTGAAGGCGGGGCAGCGCGGTCGCTCATTCCGATGAGTATTGTGTTTGCCAATGTCGCGGTCTTTGCAGCGGTGCTCACAGTTCGCTACGTGCTTCCGAAGATGAGCGGATTTCCGGTCTACGTTCGTTTCCCGCTCGCAGTTATTACGCTGATTGCGGCCGGCGTGTTCGGGAGCGGTCTGGCCATCCTCATCAACCCGCTGGTCGTTCTCTACCAGGTGCGGAACGCTCTCATGATTGTGACCGTGAACGGAGTCGTCGCACTTACGATTGGAGCCATCACGTACAACTACGAGCTCCTGAGGCAGCAGATCGAGACGGTCGTCGCTGAGCGGAGCAAGCTGGAACAGGAGATGGACATCGCACGGACGATCCAGACGCAGCTCTTGCCTACGAGCTTCCCCGAACCGCCCGGCTGGGACATATACGGGTTCAGCGTTCCTGCACGGCACGTGGGCGGCGATTGCTTCGATGTCATCGACTTGGGTGATGGGAAGCTCGCCATTACGATCGGCGACGTAGCTGGGAAGGGAACTCCGGCTGCGATCCTCATGGCCAATATCCAGGCCGCGGTACGGGCTCTGGCGGAGAGTGGAGTGGAGCCGCGGCAGCTCATGCGGCACGTCAACAGGATCGCCCACAGCTACACGGGTGACAGTGAATTTATCACGTTCTTCTACTGCGTGCTCGACACTAGAACGGGAGAGATCCGTTACGTCAACGCAGGGCATAATCTACCTTGTGTTCTCCGCTCAGATGGAGAGAAGGAGTTTCTCGACAAGGGCGGACTGATCGTAGGGATCATGCCGGACGTCGAGTATGAGGATGCCGTTGTCTCACTGGGTCCCGGCGACAGCGTCGTTCTTTTCACCGATGGCGTGACCGAGGCGCTGAATCCAGAAGAGGAGATGTTTGGAGACGAACGGCTCGAGGGTCTTCTGGTCGAGCATCGTCATCTTGGCGCCCGTGACATTGAGAAACGCGTCTACACGGAACTTACGGGTTTCGTGGCTGGGGCTGCGCAGGCAGACGACATCACAATGGTTGTCGTGAAGTGCTACGCGGGAGCAGCAGCCCCGGCGTTCTACGAAGAGGACTCGGGCCCCCCCCGAGAGGCTGATGGTGGGCTCTCTGCCGCGCGAGGTGTCTCCTCAGGGAGCCACCTTAGAGAGCCCACCGAGGCTGCCGTTCCGGCCAAGACGCGCGTGATGTGACCCGCTCCCGAGTCGATTGGCCGGCATGTGACGGATCTTGCCGTGGGAGCGGAAGCACGATATCGCTTCCAAGGAAAGGACAAGTGATGGAGCACACGAAACAGAGCAGCACCAACGAGCCCGTTCACCGGCAGGTCGCGGTCGCGATTCCCGCAAAGACGGGGAGGAAAAGAAGCATCCTCTGGCTGGCCACCGGAATCGTGGTTACTGTCACACTTCTCATCGTCACCGGGCTCTGCCGGGCGGAGTCGATCGACCCGTATGCCGTGATGGAGGAGCACATCGAGGCGCTCGGCGGCCTGCATGCCATCATGGCCGAGAAGACGTCTCATCTTACGGCGACGATAACCCTGCCCGGTCTCTCCGGTACGATTGAGCAGTGGACGATGCGCCCGGGAATGGAGCGCGCAGAAGCGGACCTAACTGTTATCAAACAGATCGTGGGCAACAATGGAGACGTGATGTGGGCGCTGGATACCAATGGGAAGCTCCAGATCACGCGCGATGAGGCAGCTCTCACGCGTCACACCGTGGACACCGCATTCGGGGAGTACGAGCACCTCGATCGTGGCTCGAGCCTTTTCTCGCTCTCGTACGACGGTGCCGATGATGTGGGGGGGGCCGAGTGTCACGTCATCCGTGTGGCGAACAGCCTGAACTCCGATGTCACCCTGCTCTACATCGACACGTCCACCCATCTGATGGTGAAACAGAGCGATATCAATCCTGATGGTGTTTCGCATTGCGTGTTCTCGGACTACAGAGAAGTGGACGGTGTGCTGCACGCCTTTCGCGCGGAGACGGAAATCCTCCCCATCGGTCAGAAGCATATCGTTGTGACAACGAAGTACGAAGCGAACCCCGAACTCGACCCGTCGATCTTCGATCCGCCCTCGGATGAAGCCTGCGACTACGTGTTCACGCACGGTACGAGCTCAGAGAACGTCCCGATGCGCTTCATCGAGAGCCACATCTACATGGACGTGATCATCGGCTGCCGCGAGAGCACATGGATTCTCGACACCGGCGCCAGCATGACCGTGATCGATGAGACCTACGCCCGAGAGCTGGGGCTTGAGCCCGAGGGCTCGGTGAAGGGAGGTGGGGCGGGCAATACGGTCGAAGTCTCGTTCGTGGATCTACCGCCTTTCTCCATACAAGGGATCGAATTCGGAGAGCAGACTGCGGCCGCCATCGATATCGCCGGTCTCTTCGAACAGACAGGTGATCTGGAAGTGGCGGGCATCCTGGGCTACGACTTCCTCTCGCGGTTCGTGACGCGTGTCGATTACGCCAACGAACTCCTGTCGTTCTACGATCCATCGTCCTTTGCCTATGACGGTCCGGGCGTGATGATCGATGCGCCGCTGAGCGGCAACACCTTCACGATTCCCATGAGCGTCGACGGCATCTACACGGGGAAATGGAGTCTTGACCTTGGGGCCAGCGGAGAGACTTTCCACTACCCCTATGCACAAGCGAACGGGATGCTCGACCGTGACGGAGTGGACCGCATCGGATTCGGCGCCGGCGGGAGGTTCGCTGTGCGCGGGATCAAGTTTGAAACAGTTGAGATAGGCGGCTACGTACTGGATGAGCCCGTCATCGGCATCCCGACGAGCGAGCTCAAAGGAGCGTTCAGTAGAAGTGAGCTCATCGGAAACCTTGGAAACAGAACACTGAGGAATTTCGTTCTCTACCTCGACTACGAGCGCCAACAGGTGGTTTTCGAGAAGGGCGATGACTACGCCCGGAAGTTCCCCCCGGACAGGTCGGGGCTCCAGCTCTGGCGGCCGGAGGGGGATGATGTCTCTGTGCTCTTCGTAGCGCCGGGCACGCCTGCTGAGCGGGTGGGACTCCGCGAGGGCGATATCGTCGTGTATATCAACGACATAGAGGTGGAACACCTGGACGGGCTCCTCGCGCTGCGCGAACTCATGCGTGCTGATCCTGGGACGAAGTACAAGATCGGTATTCTGCGGGACGGTAGGCACAAGAGTGTGAAGCTCAAGCTGGAAGATCTGTTCTAGCGGCTGGCGGAAAGGGGCCCCATGAGGGGCCCCTGGCACCTTCAGTCGCGTTTCCGACCAGTGGAGATTCCTGAACGTATTTCACCACCGTGGCAGATGGCTACAGAAAACCGAGGTCTGCCCCTTGAGCTCCTTGCCATCCTGTTCTAGTATGAAAACAGGTGTCGGTATGCGCTGGGAGTAGCGAGATGAGCAGGGAAAGGATGTACTTTCTCGTAATCGTGGCCGCCGTGGTCTTGCTCGCCGGAGGATCGCAGTGCGCATCGGCGCAGACGCCCAC
Organism: Candidatus Eiseniibacteriota bacterium; assembly: GCA_030609605.1. Lineage (GTDB taxonomy): Bacteria > Joyebacterota > Joyebacteria > Joyebacterales > Joyebacteraceae > Joyebacterum. The sequence goes on along the minus strand of JAUWBY010000011.1, from coordinate 4,794 downwards.
AGCGATTGAAGCGACAGCGCTGGAGCAGCTCGATGCCATCCTTACCCTGGACGCCCTGAGCGCCACGCTCTGGCCGGACTGGAAGATTTCCTCTTCAACGTTCGCGCTCCTGTCCGACAGCAGTGCCTCCTGCTACGTTCTGAATCACCCGGTGCCACCCTCCGGACTCACGCGCATGCGGACCGGGCTTCCCGTGAGCGCACCCATCTATCATGCCTCGACAGAAGCGGAGTCTGTTTCTCCAGTAACTGGCTATATCGGTGAGACGCGAACGGCGTTTGTCCGTGTGTCCCCACAGCCCGAAGGCTTCCTTCCGCATTCCGCCAAGCTTTCGCTGCCTACCAGACGGTACAGTGTCCCGAGATGAACGAGCCGCTTGACTTCGGTTCCGGATTCTCCACCTCTCCCCGGAATCTGGTGCTGGTCGATATCGAATGCGAGCTTCTCGCGGCGGCGATGGCTGCATCTTCCGATTCCCTCGATGCTATCGTCAGGGACTTCGTCAGTGTAAGAGGGTTCAGGCGCATCGGTATGACCGGGCGCTTCGTAGACTATGAACGTCACCGTGAGCACGTCGACGGCACAGCGGCCTACGTAGGCGTCATATGCAGAGACGCGGCGCCACGGTTTCTCAGCGACAGGACGCAGCCGCTGCTCGCGGGAGCACTTGGAGTGCCCGGGTGCGAGAAGCACCTGTTCAAGTCGGCATGCGACATCGATTGGTACAAGGGAGATTGGTTCCTGTGTTCAGGCACTGCCATCTGTATCCTTCTGGACAGGATAGAGCCGGACTGGAAGACAGTTGTCTCGGAGCGCTGTATCGACCCCTATGCAGTCCTCTGGACTCACTTCTCGGGTGGCTCGGCGGACGTTGCACGGATTCTCGAACGACACGGATTTGCGCGTCGAGAAGAGGCCGCAGCGGCGTTCATTGATCGAACGAAGTCCGAACCAGAGAAACTCTTTGAGCAGATTGCTCTCAGCGAGGAAGCGCTCTTCACGATCAACACCGAACAGCTTGTGAGCACGACTGTCTCGTACGACCGCGAGTATATCGCGGAGGTTGACAGGCATCGGGCTGTCCACAAGCGGGTTCTCAAGATCGAATACTCAGGAGGATCGCATGTCTATCTCGCGGGTGGCCCCGTTGCCGTGGTTCTGGGACAGGACGAATTCGATTTCCAACAGCTCATATTCGAAGCCCCGGACGAGTACGAGATCACGGTGGGAGGGGAACCATTCACCCCGCAATACGGCATCAACCACTTGAACGGAGCGCTCTCTGTCAAGGCTTCGGGCTTGGACATAGAGGTTCAGGACGCAATCATAATCGTCGGAGACGGAAGGGTCTCGTTCCTGCTGCATCGCTAGATGGATGTGGGCGCGTCCCCGATCCTGTCCCAGCCGGACTGAACGAGAAAGGCAGGCCACTTCAATGGCCTGCCTTCTCTTCGGACCTGCTTCCCGGGGGGATTGAGTCCGTTCTCCGGATTTGCCGGAGGCTACTCCGCAACCCTGTAGGTGTTCTTGATCGTCGTCCATGTCGCGCGATGGACCGGCGACGGACCCTGGCACTCGAGTGTCGTGTAGACACTCAGATTGCCTGGAAAACCGAAGTCGCAGAGATCCTGCCAGCCGGAACCCCAGTCATTCCACGTAATGCACGGAAGGCACGGGCCTTCGTCAGTGACGAGATCAGGTATCTCAGCACAGGCGTCGAGGAAGCTGATGCTGGCGAAGAACGGCTCATCAAGCACGGGGCAGTCCTCAGGGAGCGGAATGGTGATCGCCCACAATCCGGGCGGACTGAACGGTCCCACCACAATCGGGTCGGACGCAACGATCAGGGCGGCCGGCATCGGGCAGTCCGGTACACTCCAGTCGATCTCCTCGACATCGACCGACAGGGTCAGCTCACACGTGTTCTCTTCGGCCCAGTACAGATATATGGTTACACCGATCGGTTTCCATCCGCCGATGCACTCCGGGCACTCGGACGGGTCGCAGTAGGTCTTGTACGATTCGTTTCCCAGCAGCCACCCGTTGACAATCCAGTAGTAGCTATTATTGCACGCCTCGCACAGGTCTCCCGGGGTGCGGTCCACGAGGGAGAAGATGTTGAGCCTGTTTGTGGTGATGTAGTCAGCATCCAGCGGTGCTTCGCGGGCGCCGACGGGCGCCGCAACGACGAGGAGCGCGAAAAGCACAATGATCGCTCTCGTGTACATGAATCCCTCCTTATGGCTTCGGGCGTATCGCCCGGCAGATTCGTGAACAACATTCAGGAGACGCGTTTTGCGTCGTTCCTGGTTGCTTTCGCTCCATTCTGGTGCTATCTGTGTCCTCTCATCGATAACTGATGCATAGAGCGTTCCTCACGGGCAGGGTCGAAGCAGCAGCTGTTGGGTTTGTCAGGGATCTGGAGGCGGTGTACGTGGCAGAGAGCGTGAAATCAGTAGTCCTCAAGAAGGGTGGAGACAAGCGGCTCCGCTCAGGACATATGTGGGTTTTCAGTAACGAACTGGAGAGCATCGAAGGAACTGTCACCCCTGGTGACACCGTCCACGTTGTCGACGGAGCGGGACACGTGCTCGGCACCGGCTACATGAATCCCAACTCCCTCATTGCTGTACGGCTGCTCGCGAGGTCGAGGGTCGAGATCACCCCCGCGTTTCTGAAGCGCCGTCTCAAACATGCACTCGCATTTCGCGAGAAGATCTGGCCGGGTGATACGACCTACAGAGCCGTCTACAGCGAGTCGGATCTCCTGCCTGGACTGATCGTGGATCGCTACGGCTCAACCCTTGCGATCCAGTCGCTGACCGCCGGAATCGAGATCCGCCTCAACGTCATCACAGAGCTTCTCGATGAGCTGCTGAAACCCGACACGATCGTCATCAGAAACGATTCGCGCATTCGGGTACTTGAGGGGCTGCCGCTGGAGAAGAAAGTGGTGAAGGGCAATGCAGACGCTCCGGTCGAGGTGGATCAGGATGGGACCAGACTCCTGGTTGATGTCCTCAACGGCCAGAAGACCGGCCTCTTCCTCGACCAGAGGGAGAATCGGCAAGTCGCGGCCCGACTTGCCGCCGGGCGTGACGTGCTCGATTGCTGCTGCTACACGGGCGCGTGGTCGCTGGCCGCGGCGGCAGGAGGCGCTACCAGCGTCACGGGATTTGACTCCTCTGCTCCAGCTCTGGATCTTGCCGGCAGGAACGCAACTCTGAACGGGCTCGCGGACAAGGTGGAGTTCATCCGTGGGGATATGTTCAGGAGTCTCGCGAAGCTGAGCCGCTCCAAACGGAAGTTCGGGCTCGCTTTCCTCGATCCTCCGGGGCTCGCGAAGAACAGGAAGCGCATAAGAGAAGCTCTCCGTGCATACCGCTCGCTCAATCGGCTTGCGATGTCCACGCTGTCTCCAGGGGGCTTCCTTGTGACATCCACGTGCTCCCATCTCGTGGAGCGTGAGGCTTTTCTCAATACCCTCGTAGCCGCCGCCCGGGAAGCCGGCAGGCATGCCAGGGTCGTAGAGGTCCGGAGCCAGAGTCGTGACCACCCGGTCATCCTCGGTCATCCCGAGACCGAGTACCTTGCTTGTGTTGTTCTGGAGATGCTCTGATCAACTCGCCTGGCTACGTACTCGCAGCAAGGAGCGGCGAACTCAAGCGGAAGCTGGAGCGCGCACGCGAGATGCTGACGGCCTGTCGCCTCTGTCCCCGACGCTGTGGCGTCGACCGCACAGCCGGGGAGCTGGGGTACTGCCAAGCCGCTGGGACAGCGGCCGTCGCTGGGACAGCGGTCGCTGATGCTGGGACTGCCGCCCGCGAACCGCTGACCGCTACCATATACAGCCACACCGCACACCCGGGGGAGGAGCCGCCCCTGTCTGGGACGCGCGGATCCGGCACCATCTTCTTCAGCCATTGCACGATGTCCTGCGTCTACTGCCAGAACCATCGGTTCAGCCAGGAGGGGGCGGGTACGGACACGACTGCGCAGGGGCTGGCTGGGATGATGATCTCGCTCGCCGGATCCGGGTGCCACAACATCAATCTCGTCTCTCCGACTCACTACACAGCCGTGATACTGGAAGCTCTCGAGATCGCAGCGGGGGAGGGAGTCGGCATCCCGCTTGTCTGGAATACGTCCAGCTACGAGTCGATCGAGGTGTTGAAGCTTCTCGATGGTATAGTCGACATATATCTGGCCGATATCCGCTACTCCGACCCCGAAGCGGCTGCTGAGTACTCCGATGCTCCCGACTATGTCGAGGTCTGCCGGGCGGCGCTCAAGGAGATGCACAGACAAGTGGGAGTGCTTGAACTCGATTCCATGGGGATTGCCGAACGCGGTCTCATTGTACGACATCTCGTGATGCCGAATGACATATCTGGTACCAGGGAGGCGCTCCAGTTCGTTGCGGCGGAGTTGAGCACCGATACGTATCTGAGCCTCATGGCTCAGTACTATCCCGCCTATCGGGCAGGCGCCTGCGCTCCCCTGGCGCGCCGAATCACGTCGAGCGAGTGGGCCAGGGCGCTCGAATCGCACGATGAGTCAGGTCTCACAAACGGATGGATACAGGATCACTTCGAGGACGTCCCGCCGATAGCCGGGAGCAGGCTGAAACCGGATGGATCGTGAGGAATTCACGAGCGGGTTGACATCACTGTGCCTCCGGTACATACTGCACCAGAAGGAGTCCGGGCACGCAGACCCGGTGGACGGGCGGCGCGCATCGGAGACAGGGTATGAAACGAAGTGAACTGAAGACGAAGACGGTAGCGGAGCTCA
>JAUWBY010000264.1 GCA_030609605.1 Candidatus Eiseniibacteriota bacterium | reverse complement strand
AGATACTGCCCTGGTAGCTGAGATCGGTCCGGTCGGGAAGGCGGGCCGCCGTCTCCCTCTCGGGCGCTCGTAACGTGACAAACAGGGGCAAGAAGGCCCTGCGTTTCACCCCCGCTCAGACACACTTCACCCGCCTGAATCCACGTTTCACAGCCCTGCCTTTGCCGTGTGGGGCGAATAACGCATACACTGTGTGTGTAAGAGAAACGTATGGGCCGCACACGCAAGGAGAGCACCATGAATGCGATGCGCATGACAAGTGTGCGACAGGTTGCTGTCGCGGTGGTCGGAGAAAGCAGTGTCAGGAACGTGATGATCCGGGTGGCGGTAGGCCTGCTTGTCGTGGCCGTCGCGCTGGGCGTGCTGCTCGTACCTTCACCCGCCGAGGCCGTGGACACCGGCGCGGGCACCGTCACCCGCAACGTCGTTCACGTCATGACACCTGGGCACGGCAACATCGATATCCAGCAGGTCGAGCAATACCTCGTGCCCGATGGAGAGACCAGAGAAGCGGACCTCTACATATGGGCGCACAGCATCGACATCGCAGGGACGCTGGACGGTGACATCGTTGCCGGTTTCCAGGAAGGCAACATAAGCGGCACCGTCACGGAGGACGTGAACTGCTTCGCCCAGACGATGCGCATTACGGGCGTGGTCGGAGACGACGTGCGGCTCGGGTGCGAGACGCTCTACCTGGACGGTCACATCGGCGGGGATCTCATCGTCTTTGCGAAAAGAATCGAGATCAGCGAGACCGCGGTCATTGACGGGGACGCCATCATCGCGGGGGCCACGGTGACCGTTGATGGGGCCATCGGCGGCAGGGCTCGCATCATGACCGGGTTCCTGGACATGAACGGCACGATCGCGGGCAACGCTGAGATCACCACCGACGGCGGCATGAGGCTGGGCCCGGATGCGCACATCGGAGGTGATCTCTTCTACGAGGGCCCCTCCGAGATCGACATTCCCGAGGGGGTCGTCGCGGGCGAGGTCACGTTCCAGGAGGTCATCAAGGAGGACATCGACTTCGATTTCCTCGGAGGCGCCGGCATCCTGTTCCACTTCCTCGGCTTCATCGCAGCGCTCGTCGCGGGCACGATCATTGTCGCTCTGACGACCGACCACGCCAGGAGGACGGCGGAGATCATCCGGACCAAACCTCTCAAGAGCCTGGGGATAGGGTTCGTCACCTTCATCTGCATGCCGATCGTGCTCCTCTTGCTGCTGGTTTTCATTCTGACGATCCCGCTGATGTTCGTCGTCGGGTTCGCCTATGGCATCGCCCTCTACATCGCGAAGTTCTACTTCTCGATCTGGCTCGGCAATCTGATCCTGCGCAGGGGAGGACGGACGGACGTCTCTCCGATCCCCTCGATGCTGCTGGGTCTTACGATCGTCTATCTCGTGACGGCAATACCCATCATGGGAACTCTGATCGGCGTCGTCATCATCTTCTTTGGACTGGGCGCGCTGATGCAGCGGAAAGAGACCAAGTTGGACGCGGCGTTCGAGCCTGCTCCGGTCGTCTCAAACGGACTGCCTGACGAATTCCCGGGCACCGGGACCGGAGCGTAATCGGATGAGCAGAGCAACGCGCGGCAACTCATCTCAACTTCGGGAAGCGAGGCCGTTCGGGGCCAGGGCCGTCTGGCTCTGGGCCCTTGGGAACACCCTCGCCGGGCTCGCCGTGGGAGTCGCGATCTACCTGTTCGCCGAGGGCGATGTCACGCCGCGCGGGCTGATCCCGATGAGCATCGTGTTCGCGAACGTGGTCGGGTTCGCGGCGGTCCTCACGGCGAGATTCGTGCTTCCGAGATACAGCGGGCTTCCAGTGTTCCTCAGGATCCCGCTGGCGGGGCTGACCCTTGTGGCGGGCGGCGTGCTGGGAAGTGGACTCGCCATGTTCGTGAATCCTCTCGTGGTCTTCTACCAGCTGAGGCTCGGCCTCATGGTTCTGACCATCAACGGCGTTATGGCGTTGGCTGTCGGTCTCGTCACCTACACGTACGAGCAGATGAGGATCCAGATGGATCAGGAGGCGGCGGAGCGCGGGAAGCTCGAGCACGAGATGAACATCGCCAGAAACATCCAGATGGAGCTCTTGCCCAAGTCCTTCCCGAAGCTCCCCGGGCTCGATATGTTCGCGTTCACCGTTCCGGCGAGGCATGTCGGCGGTGACTGCTACGACGTCATCGATATGGGCGACAGCAAGCTGGCGATTACGATCGGAGACGTCTCCGGAAAGGGAACGCCGGCCGCGATACTCATGGCCAACGTTCAGGCCGCCGTCCGCGTGCTGTCGGAGAGCAGGGTGCCCGCCGCTGAACTCATCACGAGGGTGAACAGACTCGTCCACGGGTACACGGAGGACGGCGTCTTCATCACCTTCTTCTACTCGATTCTCGATACCCGTACCGGTGAAGTCGTCTACGTCAACGCGGGGCACAATCCACCGTGCATCCTCAGGCGCGACGGCAGCCGCGAGTATCTCGACCGTGGAGGGCTCGTGATCGGCGTCATGCCCAACTCGGAGTACGACGTGGGACGGGCGACTCTCCACACGGGAGACGACCTGGTCCTCTACACCGATGGCGTGACCGAGGCCGAGAATCTCGAGGAAGAAATGTACGGGGAGGAGCGGCTTGAGCAGCTCCTGATCGAACACCGTCATGCCTCGGCCCGCGAGATCGAGGAGCGGGTCTACACGAGCGTCAAGGACTTCGCAGCCGGCGCTTCTCAGACGGACGATCTCACCATGGTCATCGTGAAGATGACCTCTGACTCAGCTGATGAAGAGACCGCAGAAGTTCCGGACTCCCCCCGGATAGCCAATGGCGGGTCCCCTGCCGCGCGAGGTGCGCCTGCAACAGGTGCCCTTTGGGGACCCGCTACGGCTAATGGTTCGTCGGAACAGGTCAACTGACCCGCTTGCAGTCCCCTCACACGCCGGAAGCGAGCACGGGACCGGAGACATCTGATCACACGAGAAAGGAGTCCCGCATGAGGGCAGTCGCGAGAGTGTGCGCGTCGTTGGCACTGGTCGCGCTCGTTGCCGTCGGGTTCTCCACGACGGTGAGGGTGTGTGGCCCCACCGACGCACGCGCGCGCGAGCTGTCGGGGGACATCGGCACCGCTCCCCTTATTGCGGTGGTGCAGGACGGTGCGGGGTCCGCTGCGGCGAGCGCCGTTCCCTCTATCATAGAGGATGCGGCCACTCCGTCCGGGCGTCCCGCCGCACCGCGCGCGAGCGAGACTCCGTCCGCGGAGAGCGCTTCAGCTATCTCGGACAGCGGTGGGCTCGAGCTGCACAATCTCTCCGTCTGGGATTCACCGGAAGACCGGTACGTCTATCTCTCGTTCGCTCCGATCTCGATAGAGTCGTTCTTCGGAGAGGTCCCCGTCAGACAGACCGTCGTGGAAGGTGAGGAGATCGAGGTGGCCGACGTCGCGCCGGTCCTGGATGAGGCCCACGTAGACATCGAGCTGGACGGAGAGCC
>JAUWBY010000001.1 GCA_030609605.1 Candidatus Eiseniibacteriota bacterium | reverse complement strand
GGGGGTGGAGTTTTTCCTTTTCTTGGCTGGGGGGCCGCCGGGGCCGCCCCCCGCCGCCGCGGGCGCCACCCGCCGCCGGGGTCGGCACCCACCGACGAGGTCGGCACCCGCCGACGGGGTCGGCACCCGCCGACGGGGTCGGCACCCACCGACGAGGTCGGCACCCGCCGACGATCGGGAGTCGATCCCCGCAGCTATTCCACGAACTCCCCGGTAGCCATCCTGAACTGCACCATGTCAGTCAAGCCGCCTCCGCCTATGTCAAGCAGCCGCCAGAGTCCGAGCTTGACTGAGACACCTTCCATGATGAGGTCCATGAAGTCCTTTGGGGTCCGGTAGAGAACCAGGGTCGCATCCTCCGTGGTAGTGCCGACCGACTCACATGCGTAGGCGATAGCATCGGTCAGCCCGCCAAGTTCGTCGATGAGCTTGAGCTCGAGCGCCTGGTTGCCGGTGTAGACGCGTCCCTCGGCGATCTCGCGGAGCTCCTCCTTGTCCATCTCGCGTCCCTCGACGATCCTGTCCAGGAACTCCTCGTACATCCACTGGATGTACTCGTTGGCGACCTCGCTCTCCTCATCTGTGAACGTGCGCGTCGTAGACAGGACGTCGGCGAACTCGCTGCTCTTGAAAGTCTCGTGTGTCGCGTCGATCTTGCCGTAGAGTCCGGCGAATGACGGTTTCATCATCATGACACCTATGCTGCCCGTGATCGTGAGGGGATCGGCGAAGATCCTCTCTGCCGCACAGGCGATGTAGTAGCCGCCGGAGCCCGCGATATCGCCCATCGAGACGATGAATGGTTTCTTCTCCGCTAGCTTCTTTGTCTCGGCCCAGATGATGTCTGATGCGAGCGCGCTTCCGCCACCGCTGTCGACGCGGAGCACGACCGCTTCGATCGAATCGTCCTTGCGCGCCCGGCGGAGCTGCTTCACCAGCGTCTCCGAGCCTATCGACTCGCCGCCCCAGATCGGATCATTACCACTCTCACCGACACCGATTCCGCCGTACGCTCCTATGATCGCGACCTTCGGCCCGTAGTTCCAGTCGTAGGCCTTCTTCGTCCAGCCCGAGACGTCTACGGTCGATATCCCCTCCGGCTCATCCGGCACGTCGCCACCGGCGAGTTCGAGCGCGGCCGCCTTCGCATCGGCGTAGAAGCCGAGGACATCGATGAGGCCCGCAGTCAGGGCGTCCGGCGGGGTGTAGGGGCGCCCGTCGGCGAGCGCCTCCATCTCATCGTAGGTCATGCCGCGCCCGTCGGCCATCGCGGTCACCGTCTCCCGGAAGTTGTCGTCGATCATCGACTGGACTTCCTCGCGCTGCACATCGGTCAGAGGACCCGCACCTATAGAGTGGAAGGTGCTCTTGTACTTCCCGGCCGAGATGTAGTCCCATTCAATGCCGAGCTTCTCTGTGGTTCCCGTGTAGCGCATGATGTTGACGTACTGCCCCAGCCCGTCGATACCCGCGACTCTTGGCATGACTATCACGTCGGCCGCCGAGGCCAGGTAGTACTCCGGCGTGCCGGCGCCGTGCTCGAGGAACGCCACGAAGCGTGTACCGTGCTTCTCGCCGGCCGAAACGATTGCGTCCCGGAGCTCCTGGACGAGCGCGCTCGGTCCGCCCATGAACCCCGAGCTGAGCGGTTTGATATTGAGAAGAACGCACTCGACTGATGAGTCCTCCGCAGCTCTCCGTATGTCGCGTATCAGCTGCTGGACCCCTCCGCGCGGCTTGCCGAAAAAGCTCCAGCGCGACCCGTAGTCGTTGAGCGCCCCGGAGATCTCGATCTCGGCCACCTGTTCTCCCGGCTTCAGGATCGTGCGAAGCCGTTGGTAGGAGTTTCCTATCTCGACCGTGTAGATGGTCTCGGACGCCTCCTTCTGGCTTCTCGTTGAGGCGCCGCCGCCGAAGTGAGTCGTATTGAACCAGAGACCGAAGCTGGTCTCCTGCTCACGGCTGTCACCGTCTGAGAACGACTGAACAGAACCCCTGAGCACGACACCATCAATGAACTCGGCCTCGAGTCCCGCTGTGTAGAGGGCATCCTCGATATCCTGCCCGTCAGCGACACTTGCGTCGGCCATGAGAGTCAGGCGGTTGCCTATCGGTCGGACGGCCAGCCCTGCGGTGTATGTGATGGGAGCCGCGACCTCGCCGAAGATCTCAGGCTCGGAGAGGTTGGTGACCGTGCCGCCCAGGGAGAGGAAATCGACGGGACGATACATGATGCCGACATCCCAGGTACCCGTCTTGAGCGCGTCGCCGAAGTCGGGACGGAACCAGCGGTAGTCGAATCCGATCGCGAACTTGCGGAAGCCTCCGAGCGCCATCCCTACGACGAATGTATCGAAGGTATTGTCGCCCGGAAGCAAGGCCGAGCCGTCTCCATCTGCGGTCGGCTCCCACATCTGGCTTCGCGAGTATCCGAAGCCAATGCCCGGCCCCTTCAGGGCGAGTCTGTAGTCAGAGAACTCCTCGCCGACCATTGTGCACGACGAGTAGTACCCTGACTCGTCATACATCCCGAGACCTGCCGGGTTCACGAAGATGGCAGTGGCATCATCGTTCAGGGCGACCGAACTCGCGCCCCTCAACCAGCTGTCCGACAGTAGTGTCGCCGATGCCGTGACAGAGAACAGAACAACAAGCAGTACGACCAGCAGAGAACGCATCGCTGCCTCCATGAATCGTCGCCGCGCATGGCCTTGAGTTGAATGCGGGTTGCCGCGTGCGATGTATCTTCCCCCCAGCCGCACGCGCTTCCGCGCTAGAAGACCGTGTCCAGACGGAGGATGACCTTGATGTCGGCATCCTCAGTGGTGGCCGGTCTTGCCACATCTATTCTTATGTTGCCGGCGCCGGTCGCATCCAGCCTGACACCGATACCGATGTCGTAGTTCATCTCGTCGGAATCGTAATCGACAGGCGCCGTGCCGAACCAGGCACGGCCGGCATCGGCGAAGTAGATGATCTCAAGATCATCAGTCACGTGAACGCCGTAGTCCAGGGATGCGAAGAACATGCGCTTTCCCACGAACTCGTTGTAATCGTAACCTCTCAGATTGCCTATGCCGCCAAGGTGAAAGCGCTTGTGCGACGGGAAGTCGGTTCCGTTTGCGATTCCCCAGGATGCTCTCAGTTTCAGAGTCTGGGTGGGAGAGAGCCGGAAGTAGCGCCGAGTTTCAAGGAACGTCTTGCGGTAGTCGTAGTCCCCGCCGGTCACGGCGCCGGCGTATTCGGCAAGAATCACGATTTCCCAGCCGGTGCTCTCGACCGGATCGTGGTCATCGTACACGATCGTGCCCGTGACGCTCTTGAGTACGCCTTCATACTCCTCCGCGCCATCCAGAATGCCGCGTTCGAGAGGTGGGTTCTCCGCCCAGTCGGCCTTTGTGCGGAAGGCGCTCCAGATGTGCTGACTGGTTGTGAGCGAGGACAGCTCATCGTTTGCGTACTCTATGCGGATCGATTTCCTGGGAGCGAACTCGTGCTCGGCGAAGATCGTGAAGCCCTCACGCTGGAAGTAGTTGCGGAACTCCTGGCGGGAAAGGAGGGCCAAGAGGTTGTTCTCAACATCGGTAATCATCTCCGCATCCTCGCGGCTCCAAGCTGTCCGATCGTAGAATGACACACCTAGTGAGAACGAATCGGGAGAGAAGAGGGGCTGCTCGACCAGAATGGAGTAGTAGCTGCCCGCTGTGGCCGATGGCCAGCCTACACGCGCTACCAGCCGCGGGTGCATGCTCGCATAGCGTTTGTACTCCATTCCCATATAGAAGAGCAGGCCGTCCACCCTGTTGTAGTAGATATCGACTCTCGGGCGGAATCCCTCACCATCGTTCCATCCAAGAAACTCCGCCGCGGTCGCTGATATGAAGGCGTCGTCACTGTCGGATTCCGCTCCCGCAGTGGGCTGAGGTGCGGTGAGAGCAAGCAGGCATACTATCAATGGAATCACTGTGAAACGCAGCATGGTACATCCTGTGGGGGCACACTCGTGGACAGCCGACTCAGAAACCTGGAGAGCGCATCATCGATGAGCGGATGATGCATCCTGCCAATAGGACAGCATTCGCATGGAGGCGGTTTCACTAATTACGAATCACAATAGTATCAGTGAAGGCGTCGTTGCTGCAACGACGAACGTAAAGGGACTCGATCTCCGGGAACGTGAGGAAGATATCGCCGGCGAGACGCTGAGTCAGCGATGCCAGACCACTCTCTTCCTCCATGTCCACCTCTTCCGCGAAAAGGTACTCCATGTAGAGATTCGGTCCGTCACCTGCGAGGCCTATGATGCGCTGAGGGCTCAGGGCGGGACTCGAACCTGTTTCCTCCTCGAAGATCTTAAGGCGCGTCCGCAGTTGCTGATCGAACTCAAGATCGACGACTCGACGGGAGAGACCAGTGAGACAGATCCTGTTGAGGTCAAGCGCGTCGCAGAGCGCGCGCGGTCCCCGCTCCCACATATTCCCTCCGGCTGTGTGATAGAAGGCCGCGCAGTCATCGTTCATTCCCAGCAGATAGGCTGGGAGACTGTCAGAGATGTATGGAGTAAGCCTCATCTCTCCCTCCCAGTCGGGAGGCATCAGCCAGATCCGGTAGAAGGAGTAGTAGTGGAATCCGTCAGGGTGATAGAAGCGCGTTGATGTGTCCTCAACCATGACATAGAGGCCGTTACCCTGCCCGGACCAGCCGATCGGAACCCTGGCCGTGTCGACTTCGACCACACGCCACGTCGCAGGGATCACTTCTTCGACTTGGGCAATGAGACTCTGGAGCCCCGTTGTCACAGGCGCAGTCGCTCCCGCTGCGGTTGCAGCGAGCAGAACAGTCGCCAGTATGATCACTTCGAGTCTTCTCATTTGACGTCCGGAAGCACACACAATTGCCCGCAGCCCGCAGCAATGTCGCCCCCACGGCTCACTCTCTGGACAACCGTGGGGCACTGCTGCTTGAGGCGCGCGGCGAAGCGGGCGAATGACTCATCATCGGGGGGCGCGTACGCCACGCCCTCAACTTCATTGTAGCCGATGAGGTTGACTTTGGCCAGCAGGTCTTCCGCGATCCTGCCTAGCATGGTGGCCATTTCCAATGAATCGTTGACGCCCTTCAACAGGACGTACTCGATCGTTATCAGCCTCCCGACTGTCTTCGTGAAGTACTTGAGGGCGTCCAGCAGCTCGCCAAGGGGATACCGCTTGGCAATCGGCATGAGATGCGCACGGAGCTTCTGAGTAGGAGCATTGAGTGAGATCGCCAGATTGATCTGGAGACCCTCACCGGCGAGCTGTCTGATGCCAGGGACGATCCCGACCGTCGAGACCGTCATCCGGCGTGCTCCGATCGCGAGTCCCCACGGTGCGTTGGCGATCCGAATCGCCCTCATGAGAGCAATGTAATTGTCGAGTGGCTCGCCCATTCCCATGAAGACCAGATTGTTGAGTCTGACAGGCGACAGGCGCCGCTGCAGCTGGAGGATCTGCTCGACTATCTCGCCGGGAGTGAGGTTGCGCTTGAACCCCATCGCGCCCGTTGCGCAGAAGCGGCACCCGAAACGACAACCGACCTGGGTCGAGATGCAGCCGGTGTGCCGTTCGTCATCGGTCAGAATGACCGCCTCGATCCGTGCACCATCCGGGTACTCGAGCAGAAGCTTCTCGGTGTCGTCGATGGCCGACCGCTCCGCACGGACGACCTTGGACCGAGCCGTGGTCGCCTTGGAATCGAGGGCGGCCTTCAACTCATTCGGGAGGTTTTTCATCTCGGAGACGTCCTGGACGCCCTTGGAGAAGAGCCACCCGGCCATCTGATCGGCGCGATAGCGCGGCTGCCCCAGTTCGGCTATCAGCTCTTCGAGTTCCGACAGGAGCATGCCCTTGAGGTCGGGAATATGGTCCTTCACTACCAGATCCTTGTGGGTGTGTCTCACTGCGCAGTGGACGCGTATTGCCCAAGTCGTCCAGCACTGGTCTTCGGACTCACCTCTATCATACACCCCGATGCGTGTTTCTGAAAGCCGCGCCAGGCCGGGGGTACGTTCTCGCGCGAAAGGCGTTCCTGTATGACGCCGGAAGCAGCCGTGGGGCTTGACTGCCGGTGCACTCTGATGTTAGCTCTTGTCGCGGCGGTATGAGAAAAGGGCGCCTATCTGCGCGAGGGACCGCATGACACGACTTGCCGACATCATATGTGAGCTGGGAGACGCGACGAGGTCACGCGTCCTCTTCGCAATCATCGGGGCGCGGAAGAACGTCTCGCAGATCGTCGTCGAGCTGGCACTCACGCAGCCGCAGGTCTCCTATCACCTCCGGAAGCTGAAGGATGCTGGGCTCGCTGTCGAGGAGAGGGAGGGGCGCTGGATCTGGTACCAGGCGGACTGGGCCACACCGGATGCGTGTGTGCGGGAGCTGCTGGATCTCCTGGCGAGGTGGTCGGGGGAGGCGCACGAGGAGGAACCCGTCGTCGCACCCGGACATCCTGCTACAACACGCGGGCATCCTGAGGAGGCTTCGCGTCCCTCCACCGAGCCTCCTTCGGGAACGGAACAGGACGAGCTGGAGGATTTCCTGCTCTGAACAACGCGGCAAGGCCTCTACAAGGCTACAGTCCTGAATTGGTTTGGCCAAACACAGGATTCTAGTTGACATCAGAGCCGCGCAAGCGCTAAAATTTAGTTGGACTCGTGAAATATGTACTGGACCCCCCCATGTAGCGTCAACCCGCCGCCGGCGGGGCATGCCGACGCACACCCTACGGCGACGGAAAATGCTGTAGCAGCATAAAGCTACTCCTCAGAAACCACAGGGAGGTAACCTATGCGCATTAAGTGGGTACTTATCCTGCTTGTGGTCCTCGCGCTGGGTTCGCTACTCGTTGCTGGAGCCGCGAACTCAGCTATTCGGACGGGAGGTCCGTCCGGCAGCTCTCAGGTGCTCTCTTCGATCACGTACAGGGATGATGATGGGGAACTAGGTGGTGACGATGATCGTTGGGGCAACACGACGCCAGCCGAACCAGAGGAAACTCCGGATCCGGAGATTCCGGGTGAGTCGGGCGACGCGGGAGACGATGCTGACGGACAGACTGAAAAGCAGTTCGTTGCTCAGAACGAACTGTGGAGCATGCGGATGCGGATGATTCTGAACTGGATGTTCAGGATTCTCTGAGTGTTCTAATGTTCATCCGAATCTCCTGACCTCAGCGCGGGGACAGGGCCATGAGCAACAAGAGAAATGACAGTGCGCCGGAACGCGAGATGTTGAAAGCGTTCGAGAAAGCGCTCGAATCGCGGAGCGGCAGAGACGCCGCAGTCGCGGCCATGCGCCTGGGCGATGTCTATCTCGAATCCGACAGCTACACTGACGCGCTGAGCTATTTCGAACGGACCGAGGCCGGTGAGCTTCGTGAGAAGCTCACCGACCCTGAGTCTGCGGGTCTCCTGGTCAACATCGCGAAGTGCTACCTGGGGCTCGGCGGCTACGATGACGCCAGGCGCTACTGCGCGAAGCTGGACGATCTCGATCTCAGCGAGGATGATGGATCAGCGTGGGCTGAAGCGAACGTCGTGCTCGCCCGCGTCGAGATCGAGAGCGGTCGTTACGATGAGGCGCTGCGGGCGGCCCAGAAGGCCTACGAGATTCTGAAAACGAGGGCCGAGAGTCCGCTTCTGGCGGAGGCAGGCAAGGTACTCGGCATCGCAAACGCTGAGCTGGGCAACATCAAGGCGGCGCGCGACTATTTCACTGACTACCTGGTAACACAGAAGCGTCTTGGCGATGAAGCCGGACTCGCCTCCGCCTACAACAACCTCGGTGTGTTGGCCAAGCGGTCGGGCGACTTCCACGGAGCGCTTGAGTACATCGAGAACGCTCTCACCATCGACCGGAAGCTCGGTCACACGATGGCGATCGCCGACCGTCTTACCAACCTCGGTATCATCCTCTACAAGCTCTCCCGCTGGAGCGAAGCGGAGGAGAAGCTGAACGAAGCGCGCAGCCTCTACGGGCGGATCGGTGCGACTCGTGGCCTCGTGGCAGCGGAGTCCGCACTGGGTAACATCCTCCGTATACGGCGTGAGTGGGGCGAGGCACAGAGACTTTTCCAGAACGCCCTTTCTGCAAGCCAGGAGAAGGGGTACCTGAGGGCTGAAGCTCTGGCTTTGGAGTTCATCGGCCATTTGGAGATGGACCGCGGCGAGCACGAGCAGGCGCTGAGGAGCCTCAATCGAGCTCTCGGGTGCGCGTACAGGCTTTCGTCGAACAGCGATGTCGTCGGTGAGGTTCTGAGACGGCGCGCCGAGGTCTACATGGAACTCGGTCGGTTCGACGAGGCCGAGCGTGACTGCTCGGACGGCATCAAGCTCACGCGCGAGATCAACGACAGCCTCGAAGAGGGTGCAACACTCCGCGTGCTGGCCAGCGTCTGCTACGCCAAGGGTGAACGGACGACTGCCGAGGTTCTCATCCATAGGGCCGAGGAGATACTGCGTCGCATTGGGGAATCGTTCGAGCTGGCAAGGGCAGCGCTCGCGGAAGGCATTGGTCTCAGGGAATCGTCGACTGGTGACGAACCGCCGATCGATCTCATAGAGGCCCGGCTTTCGTCCGCGGCCGCAGCCTTTGCGCGCATCGGCCTCCCGAACTGGGTGGCGCGATGTGAGTTCGAACGCGGCAAGGCGCTCAAGGCGAGCGGATTGCCGGATCGCGCGCGCAGGTGGTTGGAGAGTGCAAGACTCAGGTTTGAGGTGGCGCACGACTGCCACGGTCTCGCCGAGATCGATGCCGCACTCATGGAACTGGATGTGGCTCTGGCTGACGCAGGAATCGCGCGCCGGGGTCGGTACGCACTGATTGCAGAGGGCTATAGATTTCTCGAGACGGCCGAACCGAGCCCCGACGATCTGCATAGCTTCGCCGGGGAGTTGGCAGGTGCGCTGTCCGTCGACCGGCTGGTCCTCCTTCAGGTTGTGGACGGAGGGACGCCGTCGGTGGTGACGTCTGTCGACAGAACGGGACGAGGAGTCTCGGACGCATGCCGCTTTGTGCGCACGACCGTTTCGAAACGGGGCCACTCGCGTCCTCTAGTCGTCAGCAATGGACACTCAGACGGCGCTTTCACTCCATCCGAAGTCGGCGCGCTTGCGCTGATACCGGCGGAAGTCGGCCTCGACAGCAAACCAGTCTACCTTGTGTACGTAGACCGCTCCCGGACCGACAGATCAGTTGCTTTCACACAGAGCGACGTGGAGTTCGTCGGCGCTGTCGGTCGGATGCTCGGCCTCATGCATTCTCGAGTCGGTGGGTCAATCGTCGCGCGGTCGACAGGGGAGGAGGCCGACAGACTCCTTGACTCAGCGGAGACCGTCGGGCTTATCACCCGAAGTCCCGAGATGATCCAGATACTCGCGACCGTCGAGCAGCTGAAGGACAGCCACGTGCCGGTTCTAATACGTGGCGAATCAGGTGTGGGCAAGGAACTGATCGCGAAGGCCATTCACTCCGGCAGCAGGACGGCGACCGGGAGGTTCGTGGCTCTGAACTCCGGGGCCATCGCTCCGAATCTCCAGGAGAGCGAGCTCTTCGGCCACGTCCGCGGCGCTTTCACGGATGCCGACCGGGATCGCCAGGGCCTTGTCGAGGCTGCGGCGGATGGAACGCTCTTCCTCGATGAGATTGGGGAGATGAGTCCCGAGCTTCAAGTGAAGCTTCTGAGATTCCTCCAGAATGGCGAGTTCCGGAGGGTAGGAGAAAGCGTTACGAGGACGAGCAACGCCCGTGTCATCTCCGCCACGAACAAGGACCTTCGGCAGGAGGTGGAGAACGGCGGATTCAGGCGAGACCTCTTCTACAGACTCTGCACTATTACAGTTGAGCTTCCACCACTGAGGGACCGCCCTGAAGATATCCCGGCTCTGATGGATCACTTCCTTGAGTACTACGCGAAGCGTGAGGGAAAAGCGATCGTGGGGTTCAGCCGGGAAGTGAAGGAGCTCTTCCTCAGGTATGGATGGCGGGGGAACAACGTGCGGGAGTTGGAGAATGAGGTCCGTCGCGGTGTCGCGCTCACCAAGAGCGGCGAGACCATCGGCATCGACAAGATGAGCCCCGAACTGAAGGTTCGCGCTGAAGGTGGAGCCGGTAGCGAACTCGATGAGAGTCGCCCCCGGTCGCTCAAGGATGAGGTCGTTACGTTGGAACGAAGCCGGATTCTCGAAGCGCTGGATCGCACGGGGTGGAACAAGCAGCAGGCAGCTCAGATCCTGGGGATGTCGCGCACAGGCCTGCACGCGAAGATGAAGAAGCACGGAATCGGATAGGCGTGGTGTCTCAGCGGGGCGGTGCGAGCCTCTCGTCGATGCGGCAGCAGCGTCGAAACGATGTTCCCAGACCGGGCCGGAAGCGGCCCGGTTTTCGTTGTCGCTCCGAGCTGTCCGGCCGGCCGCATCAGCACCGACAGGTCTTCGACAGGCATCCGCGCGTCACCGGAAGGCTTCCGAGACCGTCAGATCTTCGACAGAGCGTCACAAACGTGACGGTCGCGTAACCACTGCTGTAGGGAGAAGTTACCAGGAATCCCATCTGCATCGGTCGTGCGGTGTCAAGAACCTGCCACCGTTCCTTTTGCTGAGTGTTGGCCGCCTAAATCGTCAGCAGCGTAACTTACGGCCAGTAAGCGGGTTAGCGGTACTGCACAGGTGCACGAATGGGGAGTCAATCAGCACGAACTGGCACGATCCCTGCCCTTAGAGGGGTTAGAACTTTGACAACAGGACTTGGAAGGGGGTGTGGCCGTGAGTGAAATTATCAGGGGGGCGAGTCCGGTCGCTCTATGGCCCTCCTCCCTTCCAGGAACCACAGGCTCTCCGGATTCATCGGGGAGATGACATAGAACAGAGAGAGTAGCCATGCCGAGCGCGGCGAGAGTCAAAGTGATAATAGTAATCCTGCTCATCGGAATAGCCTCGCCGTTCCTCGGCTGAATCTAGACAGCTACCGAATCTCCTGGCACCTGGCGGTAGCTGTAGGGAATAGAGAAGAAGAACCGGCAACAGCAAGGAGTGACACCGACGCGGCAACACCAACTGCTCTCCACCCGGATTCCATCCGAACGGCGACCTTGGTCAGAAGCACTCTCCTCCCAAGGATGGGATCCAGCCCACGAGGCCGGCAGGCGCGAACGCTCTTCCACAGTCCGCCTGCCGGCTGCTCTATGCTCGGGAGCCATAGAGCAGTGCAGTGTGTAATCCAAGTAGACAGTTGTGACAGAGCGCGGCGTGGTCATGAGGCCACGCCGCACTCTGTATTGTGCCCGGACGTGCTGCCTGCGATGGAGTTTGTGTGAGCTCCACACGAACTGGTCAGCAACTTGCTTCCAGCAGGCTCTCCAGGAAGTGCTGCCGACCTGTGGTCAGCGGTGACGCCCGCTCCCGGTCGCGGATTCCAACCCCGTGTACTCAGCTCCTGATCATCAGATCTTCCCCAATGGGTCATTCCAACCGTGTCGTCATCCAGCACGCAAAGCCGATTCGACATGCGAGAGGAATTGCGCCGCGTCGCGACCGGCTTTGAGTCGTCCGTCAGTCGCTTTCGATTGGAGAGCGCGATGTCGGACAGGGGCATCAGATCGACGAACATCGCCGTTACTCTCCCATTCCTTCTGGTAGAAGGCATCCGTTTTGAAGGCGACGGCGATGCGGCGAGAGTCATGTCTCTGGGGAACGCATTCGCCACGGCGCATTTCCTCTCGCAGGACGAGCTCTTGGACGGCACAAGGGGCGTCGACCCGAGAGCGCTCGACTTTTGCGACAGGTGTCTGTGCGAGTTCGTCCGCCTGTACGCTGAGCTCTTCCCGGGGGAGAGCGAATTCTGGCAGCACTACGACCGGTTCATGGACGAGTACTTCTTGAGCCTCGAGTGGGAACAGTCGGTTCATCACAAGGAGGGAGGCGTCAGAGCCGTTGGGGACGATGAACTCGACAGTACGCTTCTCCTTCTGGGAAGGAAGATGTCACCGCTGAAGGTTACCGCCGCCGCGGTAGCCACTCTTGGCGGGCGCCCGGATCTTCTTCCTGCTATGGAGCGACTCATCGAGGAGTACCACGCCGGTTACCAGTTGGCTGATGATCTGGTCGATCTTGGTGAGGATCTGGCGGCTGGCCGCCCGTCGGCGACCGTGTGGATGCTCCTCACGTGGAGTGGGTGCAAGGAGCTTCCGGAGAAGCTCTCTGCGAGAGGTCTTCTCAGGATGGCGGCCGAGTCAGGTGCTCTTGAGAGAGTCACCGGGACAATGGAATCGTGTTATGCGCAGGCTCTCAGTACAGCTGAGAGTCTGCCTTGTCCGCAGCTTGCTGAGTTCCTGAGCTCTGTGCTTCACGATGCCACCTCGGGCAACGCCAGAATGACCCGTCGCCTCTCACTCGAGGCGCTGGCCGCCGCGAGCAGTCCAGGGCGCGGAGAAAACCCGAACGGCCGAGAACCGGACGACTCACTCGCGCACGCGATCCTCGCAGGGCGCGAGCTCCACACATTCAGCGTGGACGGAAAGGAATTCGCGTTCGATCCCGCGTCCGGCTTCCTTTTTGAAGCAGATGCCGTCGCGGCAGATACCATCAGGTGGCTCGCGAAAAGAGCGCCCGTGACCGAGCGAGCGGTCCTCGAACTCAACCACGGCGCTGCCTCCGTCCAAACCGCCATCTCCGAAGTCGGGGGATTGGCGCCGGGGGGGAAGCCCCGTCGGAGCGGGAGACGGGCCTCAGAGATCGAGATCTCCATCAAATCGCTGGCGCTTAACGTGAGCAACGCCTGCAATCTCTCGTGTACCTACTGCTACCTCGGAACATTGGCAGCTTCACAGACGGGCGCCGGACGTCGTAGAGAGAACGCGGCTGGTGAGACCATGGCGGAGGACGTGGCTTTCAGGGCTATTGACCTCCTGATACGCGAGTCGTTCGGAGAGCCGGAGATATCGATAATCTTCTTTGGAGGAGAGCCGCTCCTCGCGACGGACATGCTTCGTCCAGTCGTTCGCTACGCGCGAGAGCGTGCCACGGAGGTGGGGCGGAATATCCGTTTCCATATGACAACGAATGGAACACTGCTCACTCCCGGCACCGCCAGGCTTCTCGCCGAGCTCGGGATCGATTGTCTGATCAGCATGGACGGCTGCGAAGAGGACCACGATGCGAACCGACGCTTTCGCAACGGCAAGGGGTCCTACGCGAGTATCGTCCGCAACCTGACGGAGCTGCCTCCCGGTTTCAGCGTGGGGGTTAGGGCGACGGTGACGGAGTCGTCAGAACCTCTGACCGAGCTTGTGGCGCATCTTGCGGGGCTCGGGTTTTCCACCGTGCATCTGGCTCCTGTGAGCGGATCGAGCATGAGCAGGGGGTTCGCGGAGCGGCTCTGCTCTGAGTTCGAAGCGCTTGCCCAAGCGGAACGTGATGTACTGTTGAGCGGCTCGCGCCCATCGGTGAGCAGTTTCACCGAGCCGATGGCGCTCCTGGCGCGCGGGTCTCGCCGCGATTCTCCGTGTGGCGCCGGGGCGCGCTATCTCTCTGTTGCGACGGACGGGACGCTCTATCTCTGCCACAGATTCGCAGGTGACGATCGCTTCGCCGTCGGGCACGTGGCAAGCGGCATCGACCGCCGGGCGATCACGTCGTTGCTCAAGAAGCTGCGAGCGGCATCGTCCGCTTGTCTGGACTGCTGGGCGCACGACCTGTGCGGAGGACCCTGCCATCACGATCTTGATACGATGCCGGGAGAAGCGTCGGGGCACGATGCGGTGCGGTGCTCCGTCAGGAGGAGGATCATTGAGCTTTCAATGTGGCTATACGCGGGGTTGCCTGAGGAGCAGAGGAGACGCTTGCGTGGACGAGGGCGAAGCGAGGCAGGCGGCGCGGCAAGTGTGGGAGATCGCCCGCGGGAGGAAGCAGGTGGCGGGGCAAATGTGCGGGATCGCCCGCGGGAAGAAGCAGGTGGCAAAGGGAATGTGCGGGAGAGGGGGTGGTGAGGTTGAAGCACATGAAGCTGGCGAACGGCATCAGAGGGGCGGCTGAAGTCGCGGCGAAGTCGGACGTGAGCGAGATATGTTTCGTCGATTACTCGCAGTGTCCTTCGTCGGATCTCTGCTGGATCCTGGATGCAGGGTGCGGATGTGAGCAGCATGATAACTGCTTCATTGACACGGGGTAGGTGTATGGACAGCCGCGTGCGGGAAGGAGATCAAGGGATGAATCATCTCAGGCTGGCGAACAGCGGTTCAGATTCGTCGGGTGCAGCACCGGATTCGCTCCTGTGCTACATCTTCATTGACTGGGGAGACTGCGGTTCTGTCGATCAGTGCGGGTTCGATTTCGGCAGCTGCGGCAACAGAGACGTCTGTCTCGTCGACTACTAGGAGGAAGAGATGAGAGCCGTGGGTGGGTGTTCTGCGGAGGGCGTAGCGAGGCGATCGACATGTGTTGTCACCATCGCGGCAATCCTGTGCGCCGGGGCACTCACCGCGGCGCAGGTTGATGCCGGCGCAGTGACTCTAGGCGAGCTGTGGGCGACGAGCCTCGATATTTCAGGGGCAAACATCGCCGACGCGCTTCTTGTGGATCTCGACGGGGACGGGATTCGCGAGGTTCTCGTGACAATGGGAAAGGGGAGGGAATCCTCCACAGTGGTCGCCCTCGAGCTTGAATCCGGAGCTGAGATCTGGCGTGTCGCATACACGGATCCGGCCGGCACGCTCACGGCCGATCTCCTCGCGTCCCCGGGGGAGGAGGTCGTGAGGTGTTCTGGGCACAGGGTCCTGGTTCAGAGCGGTGCGACGGGCGAGGCTCTCGCTGGGTGTGAGCTATCGGGGAAGGTTCGTGACGTTGGTATTGTGCGAACGACATACGGAGAGCAGGTCATCGTTCTGACCGTCCGCGGCGATGAGGGCGACGATCTTGTGGCCATAGGACTTCCCGGATTGGTCGAGCGTTGGAGAAGAACGACTCCGCACGACGGCAGCGTGTTTGGGGATGGATTGTCGAAACTCATTTGCGCCGACATCGACGGGGACGGAACGTCAGAGATCCTGGTTGTGGAGAACGCAAACGTCCTCACCTGTGTCTCATCGGCCGGCGAGGATCTCTGGGACTCGAAGCTGGGAGAGAAGGGTCGCATGTACCCTGAAGGTGTCGCCAGCAATCTGCCCGTTGTTGCGGATCTGACGGGTGACGGATACAACGAAGTCGCCGTCGGTTGCTTCGCCGGCGCACTTGTTGTCCTAGATGGGGAGACGGGTGATGAACTGGTTCGCATGCGGTTCGGGAACGAGTCTCACAAGGAAGTGCTCGCAAAGAGACGGCTGCCGCGCTTCATCAGAAACGCGATCGCAAGGACCGGGGAACCGATAGGCGAGATGCTGTCTGTCGACGTGGACGGTTCAACCGGCAGTGAACTCATCTTTGGCTGCAGTGACGGCCTGTTGTATGCGGCGACGCCCAAGTGGAAGAAGCGTGTCTGGGAACTCGATATCGGGGGTGATGTCTACGATGCGCCGGTGCTCGTCGAACTGGCGGCCGCCGGATTGGACGGAGGCGTCGTGCCGTGTATCGTGGCTTGGCACGAGCGACGCGTCGGAGTGCTGGCGCGTGGGACAGGCGAAGCGATCGTCGCTCTTCCCGATGGCGTGGGGGCATCCGATGTGCTCGTATGCGACGTGAACGGCGACGGCCAAGATGATCTCATCATCGTGAGCGCGAGCACACGGAGTGTCGGGGCGTGGGAGTTCCGCACGGTGGTGGATGAGGAGGAGCGATGAGGGGGGGAAGATCCATCGGATCGACGGAGAGGAACCGATGAGGATCGTGGAGTTCTCCGATGTCGGGAAGCAGTTCCGGCGTCGCGGGCAACGGCTGGACGCACTGAGAGATCTCAGCTTCACGGTAGCAGCGGGGGAGGCGATCGCTCTCGTCGGTCCGAACGGAGCCGGGAAGAGCACGGCGCTCCGTATCGCGGCCGGTCTCCTGATGCCATCGTGCGGGTCGGCCATCGTCTGCGGCTTCGACGTGAGGCACGCATCGACGCATGTTCGACGCCGTGTCGGAGTCTCTCTGGGCGCCGAACGCTCGTTCTACGTAAGGCTGACCGCAAGGATGAATCTCACGTTCTTCGGGCGTCTGGCCGGGCTTTGGGGCAGAGAGCTGTCCTCTGCCATGGACTGCGTTGTGGACGAACTGGATCTGGAACCATGGCTGAATATGCGCGCCGGGCGACTGTCCAGGGGAACGGGCGCGCGGCTGGCCGTGGCGAGAGCTTTCCTCGGCACTCCATCGCTCCTTCTTCTTGACGAACCGTTCGCCTCTCTGGACGTCACCGGGTGCGCTCTCGTGTGTTCCGCGATCGAGCGAAGACTGCGCGACGGGTGCGCTCTAGTGATGGCGACTCACAGAATGGAGGGATCGCGCTTCTGCGACCAGGTCGTCGAGTTGCCATCACCCGGATCCGATTCCATCTCGTCGCCCGAGCTGTTGCAGCAGCCGGTGGCCGCTCAGCCGTCTGTGGAGCACTCGTGATGTCGCGGGATGTCATCAATCTCGGCTGGGCGTTTGTCGTCAGGAGCGTCGCGACCTATGCAAGCTACCGGTCAAAACTGTTTCTGGGATTTGCATCACTTCTCCTGTCTGCCATCACCTTCCTGTTTGTGGGAAGGGTCGTAGAGCTGGCGGGGTCCGGTTTCGAGGACGAAGTGGGAATGACCTACACGGCCTTCGCACTCATCGGCGTAGTCGTGCACGGTGTTTCTGCTTCCGGGCTGCATGCCTTCCGTAAGACGGTCAGGCGGGAACAACTACAGGGCACGTTCGAGCAACTCGTATCGAGCGGCAGGCCCGTTGCCTTGCTCGTGCTCCTTGCGGGGCTGTCGGAGATCATGATCGCTCAGGGGGTGGCGCTCGGACTGGCTGTGATTGTCTCAGGTCTTCTGGGTGTGACGATTCCGGTCACACTCCCGGCGCTGACGGCAGTGGTCCTCTATTCTCTGACGATGTGTGGGATCGGATTCATCTCGGCCGGACTCACGACGGTCTTCAAAGAGGGAGAACCTGTGTCGTGGGCGTTTGGAGCGCTCTCGGGGCTGTTGGGCGGTGTCTACTTCCCCGTATCTCTTCTCCCGGTCTGGTTGCGGAGAGTGGCGTGGATGCTTCCGACGTCGCACGTTCTTCCGGTGGCCCGCGCTGGGTTTCGCGGGCCGGTTCACGACGCCGGCACCGCCACGCATCTCGTTTTTCTCCTCATTTCGGCTGCCGTCTCGGTGGTGGTGGGTCTCGTGGTCCTCAGGCGCGGTTGCGATCACGCCAGGGTCACCGGGACGCTCCGTGAGTACTGATACACCACATCTTCTGAACTGAACCTGCTGTCCGCGCCTCGCGCTTGCCGCGATTGTTCTTGCTCTTCGCAGCTTTCGTGGTGTCTAATAAAACACTGCTTTGCCACGCTCTGCGGCGGCCTGTTGGCCGTCGCGGGCAATGTATGAAGGGACCGAAAGACCGTCGACCCGGAGTCCTTCTTGAGAACGTTCCGAAACACTTACATTCCCATCACGTCGATCATCATCGGGGTTTTCGTCGTCGCGGCCGTGGTCGTGTTCACTTCGATGCGCGACATCGATAGGGGGCGGCAGCACGTGGCGGACGGACTGGAGCGCAAGGCCGGGGCCATGCTCATGTTCCTGAGTACCGATCTCAGAACCGAACTCGTCTCGCCACGATGGCAGCTGTCACGTCTTGAGTTCTTTCTCTCCGAGGCTGCCAACCGCGGCCAGGCTGAGTACCTGGCCCTTCTCGATTTCGACGGAACCGTCGTCGCACACAGCGATACTGCAATGGTCGGAGCGCCTCACATCGGGTGGTTGCCGGGGCAAGATGGGCCTGATGCGTCACCCATCCGCAGGAAGCGCGTCACTATTGGCGGGCATACTCTTCAACAGTACGTGACGGCCTTCGACATACATCCCGCGATGCTCTGTGAGAGGCCGCCACCGAGGTTCGGCCACAGGATGAGGCCGCCCTGTAACATAGAGGCTGTCGCCAGACGCCTGTCCGAGCTTCTGGGGAGGCCGATCGACCTGTTGCATCCAACACGTCTCTACGGCGTCGTGGCGCTCGACCCCACGGAGATAGAGAAGACGTTCCTTCTCTCTCGCAATCGCACTGTCCTGCTCGGCATTATCCTGACCATCGTTGGCGGAGCGGCCATCTACTTCCTCTTCGTGGTGTCCGCATACCGCTCGACGCAGACGGCGCTTGCGAATATGCGCACATATACGGACAACGTCATAGAGAGCATGGCGAACGGGCTGGTATCCGTCGACGCCGACGGTCGTGTTGTGACCATCAACTCCCGGGCACGTGCCCTGTTCGGACTGGGCAACGCGAAGGTCGCCGGCCGAGGCCTTGATGGCGTGGCCGGTCTCGAGCCGGGTCCCGAGCGGGCGGGAGTGGATCTGGTGCTTCGGGGTGAGAAGGACATAGCTGAAGTGGAGGCGACAGCCGTGGTAGCGGGGGAGAAGATCCCCGTCTCGGTCAGCGCATCGCTACTCCGTGACGAGGACGGTGAGCGAGCGGGAACGGTTCTGCTCTACCAGGACCTGCGCGAGATCGAGGCGCTCAAGGCCGAGCTGGAGCGAGGGCGTCACCTGGCCTCCCTTGGCAGGCTGGCGGCCGGCGTGGCCCACGAAGTGCGGAATCCCCTCAGCTCGATCAAGGGATTCGCGCAGTTCCTTCGCGGCAAGTTCAGCCCGGGCTCCGAGGAAGAGCGATACTCCGATATCATGATCGAGGAGGTTGAGCGACTCGATCGAGTTGTGCAGGAGCTGCTTGATTTCGCGAAGCCCGTCGTTGCCGAGATCCGTCCGGGCGATACGAACGCGATCGTCGAGGACGCGCTCTCGCTCGTGTCGGAGGACGCGGATTTCAAGAACGTCAGAATCGTCACCGACCTGCCTGACGGGCTACCGCGCATCCTCGTGGATTCGAGGCAGGTGCGCCAGGCGCTCCTCAACGTGCTTCTGAACGGCATGGAAGCGATGAGGGACGGCGGGACGCTTACGGTGAAGACGAGAATCGTTGTTCCCGAGGATAGCGCGACCGCCGCGACCGCAGGCGAACAGCCGGAGCAGGTCGCCATCGATATCGCAGATACAGGCGAGGGAATGAGCGAGGAGGACCTCACGAAGCTGTTCGAACCGTTCTACACGACGAAGCCGACCGGGACCGGTCTTGGATTGACGATAGTCTCGCGACTCGTCGAGCAGAACGCCGGGCACATCCATGTCGTGAGCGAAAAGGGGAAGGGGACTACGTTCTCTATGGTGTTCAGAGCTTCGCGCGGGGAACCGGGTACAGGTTCGCGCTAGCGGCTGCCCTGTCAGGGCAGCGTGGAGTGCCGGAGCAGCCGGCATCGGATCGCATAGGGGAGCATGTCCGGATGGTGGAGAATCGCCTCAGAATTCTTGTGGTTGATGACCAGTCGAGTGTGCGTGAGCTTCTCAAGGCCGTGCTCGAGAGCGATGGTCATGAGGTAGAGGTCGCTCCCGACGGGGAGAGCGGCGTCGAGAAGTTGGCGGGCGGGTTTCACGACCTGGTCATAATGGACATCCGGATGCCGGGTATCAATGGCATTGAGGCTCTGGGACGGATGAAGAAGGCGAGTCCGGACTGCGGCATCATCATGATGACGGCCTATGCGTCGGTTGAGACCGCGGTCGAGGCCATGAAGCTCGGGGCATTTGACTACATCACGAAGCCGATAGATATCGACGAGGTCCGTTCGGTTGTGTCGAGATTCACCGATGAGTCGTCCGGGGTGACTGAGGAGAAGCCGCCCGAGATCAAGCCCTCGAGTGAGATCATCGGGACGAGCGTCGCAATGCGGGAGGTGTTGGAGCTGACTCGCCGCGTCGCCACGAGCGATGCCGCGGTTCTCATCCTCGGCGAGAGCGGGACAGGCAAGGAGCTCATAGCGCACGAGGTACACCGGGCGAGCCCACGCGAACACAAGCCGTTTGTGGCCGTGAACTGTTCGGCCATTCCAGGAGGTCTTCTCGAGAGCGAGTTGTTCGGCCACGAGAAGGGCGCTTTTACCGGCGCTGGTCGGCAGAAGCGGGGGCGGTTCGAGCTGGCGGTGGGCGGGACCATCTTCCTGGACGAGATCGGCGACATGTCGTCCGAGCTACAGGCCAAATTGCTCCGTTTTCTGCAGGATCACACCCTTCAACGCGTGGGCGGATCGGTCGATATCACTGTCGACGTCCGCATAGTGGCCGCGACCAATCGGGATCTCGATGCTGCCGTCGTCGACGGCAGCTTCCGTGAAGACCTCTATTTCCGACTCAATGTCGTGACCATTGTCATACCGCCGCTCCGGGACCGCAAGGAGGACATACCGCTCCTCGTGGAGCACTTTCTCAAGAAGCACGCCGAGAAAGGCACGAAGCCGAAGAGGATGTCACCCAAGACGATGCGAATCATGATGAACTACGACTGGCCCGGGAACGTCCGGGAGCTCGAGAACGCCATACACCGTGCCGTGGTTCTATCTCGTGGCGAGACAGTATTCCCCGAGCAACTTCCAGCGAAGCTTCAGGCGATTCCAGACTCCGAGGTGGACGGAGAAAAGACGGGTATGACGATCCGCGAAATGGAGCGTGACATCATCATCAAGACCCTCGCGCAGACTGAGGGCAACAGAACTCACGCGGCGAAGATCCTGGCCATTTCGCGCAGAACTCTCCAGAACAAGATCAGAGAGTACGAGATAGAATCCTGACCGCGCAGATTCTGCGCACCTCCAAGCCGCTCTACCTCCCGAAGTGGGTAATTCCTTCACGCCAAGGTCCTTCCCTGGTCTTCAGGGCACGTCTCATCCGAAAAAGCTAGTCGCGTAACGTTCTGTTCCATCAGATGTTATGTCGCACAGACGAGAGCTCTACATCGTTCCGACACGATTGGCACCTCGGTTGCTGTAGAAGGGGTGTGAGAGAGTTCCTCCGGCCGGCATTCCGAGATATCATGCGGCTGACGATGCCGGCCGGAAGGACAGCCAAACAGTAGAAGAATCCGGGAGGCGAGACCTCCCACTTCCGAAGGGAGAAGACGATGAGCAGGAAGAAAGGCCTCATAGTAGTAATGCTCGCTCTGGCGATGGCAGCAATGGCAGCCGTGCCGGCGACCGCGGGTAGAGGTTTCCAGAGCGGAGCCATGGGCGGCGGCATGCGCGGCGGTCCGGCGATGGGGCCGGGCGCGATGCCGGCGTTCACAGAGGCGCAGCAGGAGAAGATGCAGGAGATCCGGAGCGGCTTCGACGAACAACGTGTTGAGCTTTCCAACCGGATCAAGGTCATGCATCTTGAGATGCGCGAATTGATAACGGGCGACGAACCCGACTTCGGGAAGCTCGAGCGCATGATTGATGACATCTCCAAAGAGCGCGCCGAGATGATGAAGCTAAGGATCCGTCAGCACGTTGCGGTCCGAAAGATCCTGACGGATGACCAGAAGTTGCTGTTTGATAAGGGCTTCGGGATGCAGATGGGTCATGGCGGTATGGGCGGTCGCGGTGGCATGAACCGCGGCCCGGGTGGCGCAATGGGTGGCCGTGGGCGCATGATGTGTATGCCCGGCGGCACGGTTCCTCCACGGCCCGTTCCCAGCGGAATGGGAATCTAGGAAGTCACTCGTTTCGAGCGAGTGAACCGGCGCGAGTCGCACCGCAAGGGTTGCCGTATGTAAACGGCGGCAAGGGCGGCTCGCTCCCCCCCAACGGCGGGTGGTCTCCATGGGAGAGGCCACCCGCTTTCCTCTTGTGTGCCTCTTGCCCAGTTGCCTATACTGCCGGGCGAACCGCGTCCGCGCAGGATTCGGGGACAGTCGAACCCGGGAGGCACCAGATGCTCGATCGCGTCTTCAGGCTTGGTGAGAACGGCACCACCGTCAGGGCTGAATTCATCGGTGGTGCGACGACGTTCATGGCCATGGCGTACATCATCTTCGTCAACCCAGCGATACTCTCCTCGGCCGGGGGAGCGGGGATGGACTTTCGCGCTGTCATGGCGGCGACGTGCGTGAGTGCGGCCCTGGCCTCGCTGCTGATGGCCTTCCTGGCCAACTACCCGATTGCACTCGCCCCCGGCATGGGGCTCAACGCCTACTTCAGTTTTCTCATCTGTGGGAAGATGGGTGTGCCCTGGGAGGTTGCCCTGGGCATCGTGTTCATCTCCGGGGTCGTCTTCACGGTGCTGACTCTGGTTAGAGTCAGGGAGATGATCATGAATGCGATACCGGACGCGCTCAAGCTTGGCGCGGCCGCCGGCATCGGCCTCTTCATCGCTTTCCTCGGTCTTAAGGACGCCGGCATCATCCAGTCTGATCCTGCCTCGCTCATGACGCTCGGAGACCTCCACAGCCCGCCGACGCTTCTCGCCCTCTTCGGGCTCGCGGTGACGTCGGGATTGATGGCGGCCAAGGTCAAGGGTGCTATCTTCTGGGGGATTCTCACCACCGGCGTGGCCGGGATCGTGACGGGGCTGATCCGGTTCTCCGGCGTTTTCGCCATGCCTGACATCTCGCCGACATTCATGAAAATGAAGCCGCTGGCCGCACTCCGGATTGAGTACCTCACCCCGATCTTCGTTCTCCTCTTCTTCGACATGTTCGATACGGTCGGCACACTGGTGGGTGTGGGAACGCGGGCCGGGTTCATGAAGGATGGCAAGCTGCCGCGCGCCTCACAGGCGCTGTTGTCGGATTCGGTTGGCACGATGATCGGTGCGACGCTGGGGACATCAACTACGACAAGCTTCGTGGAAAGCGCGGCCGGTGTGAGCGCAGGAGCGCGTACCGGTCTTGCGAACATCTTCACCGCGGGCCTCTTCCTCACGGCTCTCTTCTTCGCCCCGCTCGCGCAGATGTTCGGAGGCGGATACGAGACCGCTGCCGGTGCGTTCCTGTATCCTGTTACGGCACCGGCGCTCGTCATAGTCGGCTGTCTCATGATGAAGAGCGTGGCGGGGATAGACTGGGACGAGTACTCAGACGCCATTCCTGCGTTTCTCACGATGATTATCATGCCACTGACCTCGAGCATCGCGCACGGCCTGGCCATTGGTTTCATCAGCTACCCGCTGATCAAGGCGCTGTCGGGAAAGGCAAGAGACGTCCACTGGCTGGTTTATCTCCTTGCTGCTCTCTTCGTCCTGCGCTATATCTTTATCTAGAGGCGACTTTTGTCTATCAAGCAGAGGGTGGGCCTCAGCGTCCACCCTCTTTCTAGTGCTTCTGGAAGTGGTGCCCTCCTTCCTTTCGATCTCCTGGAGTCAGATCTTATGCGGACCAAAGCTGTCACAGACGCGAAGCGTGCGGTCGGTCGGCCGACACGAGCCGTAGTCCTGGTGCTCGCGCTTTTTTTTCTCACCATCATGCCCGGAGCATCCCACGCTCGTCTCAGAGGTTTCGTGCCTTCATCTCGGAGGGGTACAGCAGAGGTTTGGGTCGAATTCCCCAGATTCGCTGAGCCGTTCGGCGATGGCTATGTGGGAGACTATGCGATCACGAACGGCTGGGGTTTTGGGCTAGGCGTGTCCTTCGGTTTCGCCGACAGGCTCTGTCTTGAAGGGCGCGCCCTTCAGACTAACCACACCGTCGGAGATGCCGATTGGGACCTCGATCTGGCGTACGCCGGTTTCAAGTTCTGCATGATCCGGGACAGTCCCTTTCAGCCGTTTCTGAGTGCCGGCTACGTCCGTCAGAATCTGGAGACCGACGCGTCCTACGCGCATCACAACGAGTACGTCCGACTGACCGGCCACGGCATCCTCGCATCGGTCGGGATGGACTACTATCGAAGTGACAGGTTTTTCATCACGCTTCGTGTCGAATACGCGTTTGTCGACTACTCGTATGCGATATTGGGGACAAGTGAGGCGGATGAGTGGGAATCGCTCGACGGATGCATGCTCTCTGCCTCCATCGGTATTGGGTACAGGGCGCCGGTCTGGTAGGGATGTCCGCACGAGACGAGTTCTCTACGGTGGAGGTGGCGGATGTACGAGGTGAAGGCAATCTGGAAGGACGGCTTCAAGTTCTTTGGTGTTGACGGAACCGGCCGTGAGCTGAAGATGGATGCCAGTGTGGGAGCTGGTGGAGAGGGCGATGGCTACCGCCCGTCCGAGCTGCCGCTTCTGGGATTGGCTGGCTGTACCGGGATCGATACCCTGGAGATCCTCCAGAAGATGCGCCAGCCTGTCGAGGGGCTCGAGGTGCGAGTGGTGGCGACACCAAGCGATGGGTATCCCGCGCGCTACGCGCGGATCGAGGTACAGTACATTGTACTTGGGAAAGGGCTCTCGATGGACAAGGTCGAGAGGGCCGTCAAGCTCTCCGAGGACAAGTATTGCACGGTCGGGCAGACGCTTGCCAATGGAACGGAGATGACCCATACGATCAAGCTCGTTGAAGAGCAGGTTGGGTCGACAGACGCGACCAGGAGCGACTCATGAAATCTCGCATCGAGCAGGTGATGAAGAAGTTCGCCGACAAGTGTGACTACCTTGAGGTTCATTTCGAGGAGACTGAGGAATCCTGCATCGGTTTCAATGGTCCGCGACTGTCGGACCTGGGCCGCCGAGTGGATTTCGGTGGCAACGTGCGCGCTCTTCACAGGGGAGGGTGGGGATTTGCGTCGTTCAACAGCGTAGATCGCCTCGAGGAGTTCGCGCAGTATGCGGTCGATCAGGCCAGGACCGTCGGAAAGGAAGTGAGCCGGCTTGCCGAGACTGAGCCGGTCGTGGCCGATGTCCCCGTCAAGCTCAGGAGCGATCCCCGGAATGTGTCCTTGGAGAAGAAAGTCGAGATATTGCGGGCGTACAACAAGCGCGCGCTGGGTTTCGGTGACGGCGTCACCAGCACGGTCGTTACGTATTTTGACCGCTTCCACAAGTTCTGGTTTGGCAGCAGCGAAGGCAGCCTTGTCTATCAGGAGCGCGTCGACATCGGTGGTCGGGTGAGCCCCGTGGCGGCACGCGACGGCGACACTCAGAGCTACAATGTCGGCTTCGGTGGGAGTGATGACTTCGGCGTCGTCAAGGGACTGGAAGCAGAGATTGATGAAGCCTGTGCAGTAGCGTTGGGTAAGCTGGACGCCCCCAAGATCAAGGGCGGGGAATACACGGTGATCCTCGATCCGCGACTCGCCGGGGTCTTTGTCCATGAGGCCTTCGGACACCTGTCCGAAGGCGACAACGTGTACGAGGATGAGAACCTCCAGAAGGTCATGAAGCTTGGACGGAGGTTCGGCGGGAGCTTCCTCAACGTCTACGATACCGGGCTGGACAGGGGCTTGCGTGGTCACTTGGTCTATGATGATGAGGGTGTGGCGACCGAGAAGACCTACCTGATTCGAGAGGGGGAGCTGGTTGGAAGGCTTCACTCGCGCGAGACCGCAGGCAAGATGGGGGAGAAGCCGACGGGGAATGCACGGTGCCTCGACTACCGTTTCCCGCCGATCCCGCGGATGCGGAACACGTGCATCGCTCAAGGAGAGGCCACGTTCGACGAGATGATTGCCGGTATCGACTACGGCGTCTACTGCATCTCGGCATCGGGTGGGCAGACGAACGGCGAGATGTTCACGTTCACGGCTGCCAACGCCCGCATGATCCGCGATGGGAAGCTGGCGGAGCAGGTGCGGGACGTCACACTCACCGGAAACGTCTTTACCACTCTCGAGAATATCGATCTCATCGCGAACGACCTTGCGGCGCACGACGGTGGCGGAGGATGCGGCAAGGCGGGGCAGTTCCCACTGCCCGTCACCCACGGTTCCCCACACGTCAGGATTCGGAACGTCGTGATTGGAGGTGAGTAGGGTGAAGAAGATCATCGAAAGAGCTCTCAGGAGAGGGGCCGCCAGGGCCGAGGTCTTCTACCTGAACTCGCTCCAGACAGAGGTGAGCTACGAGGCCGGACGACTCAAGGAGTTGGCCAATACCGAGGAGACAGGTGTCGCTCTGAGACTGGTCAAGGATGGGAAGCTGGGCTTCGCCACGACGACCAAGCTCACCGACCTGGATCGGCTTGTAGACGACGCGCTCGCCACGGCATTGTGTGGTGACTACATAGAATTCGATTTCGCCGTTGCCGGTGATCTGCCCGACTCCCGATTCTTCGATAAGGCCATCGCGGAACTCTCCGTCGACGAGATGATGAAGCACTCGGAGGCAGGCATTGCGCGTCTGCTCGATTACGAGAAAAGCATCCAGGCTGAGTCAGGCACTTCCCGAAACATGCAGACCATCCAGGTTCTCAACTCGGACGGCGTCGATGCGGAGTTCGAGCGGACTCAGTATCAGTTCTACGTACATGGACGACTTGTCGAGGGCACAAACATGCTCGACGCAGGCGCCTATTCCGGTGGTACGGCGCTTGACGTCGATTTCGACGGGTTGTACAAGAATGCCGTGGATGAGTTCAAAAGGGCGCGGACGAATGTAGATCTGGCCACCGGCAAGACCACCGTCATCCTCACGCCCAGAGCCGTGGCTGACATCATGCTCACCCTGAACTTCGGTGTCAGCGGAGCCTATGTCGAGCAGGGTATCTCGCCTCTGGTTGGGAAACTGGGGGAGCGTATCTTCGATGAGAGGATAACGATACGCGACGACGGCCTCAGGTCCGGTGGGTACAGGTCGGCGCCCTTTGACGATGAGGGCGTTCCGATGCAGACGACGACGCTGGTGGAGTCGGGTGTGCTCAGGAGCTACCTGACCGACCTCAGAACGGCGCGCAAGTTGAACCACGCGGATACAGGCAACGGCCTTAAGGCGAAACGTCTCATCGGCGCAAAGGAGCTGGGCAAGGCTCCCGCGCCAGAGATAACCAACTGGGTGATGGAGGGCGGCGAGAAGTCGCACGAGGAGCTCCTGTCCGAGATCGGGAGCGGCGTGCTTGTCGACAGCATCATGGGTCTTCTGATGTCCAATCTCATCGCCGGCGAGTTCGGCGGGAATCTTGCGTACGGACTCAAGATCGAAGATGGTAAGACGACCGGGCGCGTGAAGGACGCTATGATCTCCGGCAACATCTACAAGCTCTTCCGGAAGAACCTGGTCGCGCTGTCCAAAGACGTCGAGCTCACAGGGCTTCTCGGCGGCATCGGGACTCACTGGTATCCGTACGTGGTTCTGAGAAACGTCACGATCGCGACCAAGTCATAGGTGGGCGTATAGGTGCGCCCAATTGGGCTGTGGGCGCATAGGTGCGCCCGATTGGGCTGTGGGCGCATAGACAGGAGGTAGGTATGCGGCGAGCAGTGGTGATCTTCTTCCTGGCGCTCATTTTCCTGGCGACCATTGCGCATGGTCCGGCTGAGGCCAAGAGCTACTACATCTCCGACGTGGACATAGATATCACCGTCAGGCCGGATGGAAGCTTCGAGTTCCGCGAGGCGCGCACATTCAGTTTCGACGGTGATTTCACCTACGCCTTCTTCCAGGTCGAGAAGAAGTCATCCTCTGGGGACAACGTTGCTATCACTGACGTCGTGGTGGGGGAGAACGGCGTTGCCTACACTCCGGGCAATCCCAGGACCCTTGATGATGAGCGGCCTCCAGGGACAAGCTATGTCCACTACGACTACAAATCCCGCTACGCCTACGCCAAGTGGTTCTACCGCGCCGCCGACGAACAGCGCACCTTCGACATCTCATATACGGTTCACGATGCGGTCGTCGTTCACGACGACTTCGCCGTGCTCTACTGGAAGTTCATCGGTGAGGACTGGGACATCCGGACGAATCGTGTTACGGGGCGCATCCATTTTCCACCCGGTGGGGACAAGGACCGCCTGCGGGTGTGGCTCCATGCGAACCTGACGAGCGAGTGTACGATCGAGGATGAGAGGACCGTCAGCTTCTGGGTCAACAACTTGAGACCGGGCAGGTTTGTTGAACTGCGCATCCTCTTTCCACCCGAGCTTGTTCCGGATGCTACCAGGCGTGAGCGGGGTTCGATATGGGATACGACCTTTGGTGAGGAGAAGCTTCTTGTTGAGGAGGCTAATCGCAAAAGGGTGGAGGCGCAGCGATATGTCGCCGGTCGAGCTGCGCGGGCGCGAGCCGGGCTCATCGCGGCGATCATCGTGTCCGTCCTGGCACTAGGTGCGTGGACCGTCATTTTCCTGAAGCACGGGCGTGAACACAAGGTGGGGTTCGACGGCGATTACTTCCGGGAGCTTCCGTCCGACCGTCCACCGGCAGAGGTCGGTTACCTCTACCGTTCCGGTGAGGTCGGCGCGAGCGACATGGTAGCGACCATCCTCGACCTGGCGAAGGGCGGATACATCACCATCACTGAGACGGTCGAGGAGAAACACGGACTCCTCAATCTTCTGGGTGGTGGCAAGGACTACGTCCTCGAGTGGGTGAACAAGGATCTCTCGGCTCTGAATTCGTACGAGTCGGACCTGATGCTTTTTCTGTTCAGCGCGGCTTGCGTCGACGGCGACAAACTGTCACTGAACGCCTTCAAGAAAGAGGCGCAGAAGCACTCGACCAGATTCCAGAGCTGGTTCAAGAAGTGGAAGAAACGCATCGTCAAGAAGTCACAGGCAGAGGGGCTTCTCGAACGGAAGAGCACCGTTATGTGCTATGCCTGTGCCGCGATCGGTGTCGTCACGATGCTGCTGGGTTTCGCGATCGCAAGATCAGCAGAGACCCCGTACGCGCTCATCGCTTCCGCTGCCGGATTGGCGATTCTACTTCTCTCAACGCTCGTCAAACGCAGGTCGCTCGAGGCAGGGCTGGAATTCAAGAAATGGCAAGCGCTCAAGCGGTACCTTCTTCACTTCTCCACACTGGATGAGGCGCCTCCGCAATCGCTCGTGCTCTGGGAGCACTTCCTCATCTATGCAACAACTCTCGGTGTCGCCAAGGAGGTTCTGAAGCAGCTTGAGCCGCTCCTTCCCAACATGGAGCAGGCGGCTGGTCGGAGCTTCGCGCACGGATGGTACTACGGCGCTGCCACGAGCAGCCTCGGGGACAGCATGAGCGGGATCTCCGGCCTTGCTGAGGGGCTCTCGAGCATGGTCACGGTTGCAGGAAGCGCGATGAGCTCAGCGAGCGGAACCGGTGGCGGTGGAACCGGCGGCGGTGGCGGTGGCGGTGGTGGTGGCGGTGGGGGAGCCGGCTAGCAACTCGAGCAGAGGGGTCACTCCGTGGCAGAGCGCCCTCACTACACTGAGATCGACCACACCGCCGATGTGGGAGTGGAGCTTCGGGCGCGCGATCTTGTGTCGGCGTTTGAGCGCACTGCAGCGTGCATGTTCGACCTCATCTGCCCTCTCGACGGGGTTGGCTCCGGGTGGTCGCGCCGGCTGACGGTGGAAGGAAGGCCCGGAGATCTCGAGCACCTGATGATCAGATGGCTCTCCGAGTTGCTCTACACGTCCACTTCCGAGGAGGTTCTTCTCTCTCGATTCAAGATTGAGGAGCTCAACGTCGAGGGGCGTGGAGTGGGAGGTGGGTCTCACATTGTAGCACTGGTCCATGGGGAGAGAATCGACGCGGGCCGCCACGCGGTCCGTGTCGAGATCAAGGCGCCCACATATCATTCCCTCCGCGTCGAGGAGACGCCGGAGGGTTGGCTGGTTCGTGTCATCTTCGATACGTGATCGGAGCAGATATGCCTTCCGGCAGCAGGGGCGAAAGTAAGAGCCGTTCGACCTCGCGCGGCGATCTGACAGAGGTCGCCGACTGCGTGTGGGAGATTGCTCGATCGGGAGGGATGCGCGTTCCGGGACGTGTCTACGCGGACGAGAAGCTTCTGCCGCAGATCCTGAGTGACAAGGGCATCGAGCAGGTTGTCAACGTGGCACATCTTCCCGGCGTGGTGCGTTACTCCCTCGCGATGCCCGATATTCACTGGGGCTACGGTTTCCCGATAGGCGGTGTCGCGGCCACCGATCCATCCGAGGGTGGTGTCGTGTCTCCGGGCGGTGTCGGCTATGACATCAACTGCGGGGTCCGCCTTGTGGCAAGCACGATGCGACGAGAGAATATCGAAGGCCGCATTCCCGAACTCGTCAATGCGCTCTTCCGCGATGTGCCGTGCGGTCTCGGTTCCAGCGGGGCGATCGGAAGGCTTTCTCAAAGAGACGTCAGAGACGTGATGGCCGATGGTGCGCGATGGGCGGTGATGCGGGGTTACGGTACAGAGACAGATCTGGATCACACCGAGGAGGACGGTTGTCTCTC
This sequence comes from Candidatus Eiseniibacteriota bacterium, assembly GCA_030609605.1. GTDB lineage: Bacteria > Joyebacterota > Joyebacteria > Joyebacterales > Joyebacteraceae > Joyebacterum. The sequence goes on along the minus strand of JAUWBY010000001.1, from coordinate 11,333 downwards.
TTCGGCCGATCCGTCAACGGTCGGCAAGCGTGCGATCGAGCGTGGGAGGTCGCAAGTAGGGACGCTTGGGTCCGGCAATCACTTCATGGAACTTGGTTTCGTCGACGAAGTCTACGATGAGGCGCGAGCGGCTGCCTTCGGGCTCGAGCGAGGCCACGTGACACTGATGATCCACTCCGGATCACGCGGACTCGGGTATCAGGTCTGCGACGACTACCTCGACGTAATGCAGAATGCGGTTCCGAAGTACGGGATCGATCTCCCCGATCGTCAACTCGCGTGCGCTCCGATCGAATCTCCCGAGGGCAAACGCTATCTCTCGGCCATGGCCTGCGCCGCCAACTACGCGTGGGCGAATCGGCAAGTGATGATGGTCCTCGCGAAGCGATCGATCGCGGGAGTGATGAAGGCGACCGAGGAGGAGTTGGGGCTGAGGCTTGTCTATGATGTCTGCCACAACATCGCCAAGATGGAACGCCACAGAGTGGGAGACAGAGAGAAGCTTCTCTGCATTCACCGGAAGGGAGCGACGAGAGCGTTCCCCGGTGACCACGATGACGTGCCGGACTGCTACCGGTCGGCGGGACAGCCGGTGCTCATTCCGGGAGACATGGGAACACACTCGTTCGTCTCTGCGGGAACCCACACCGCGCTGGATGAGACCTTCGGAAGCTGCTGTCACGGAGCGGGCCGCGTGATGTCGAGGACCAAGGCCAGGAAGGCAGCGCGCGGCAGGAATCTTGCCGATGAACTGAGACGGATGGGCGTCTACGTGACGGCCAAGGGCAAGGCAACACTTGCAGAGGAGATGCCGTCGGCGTACAAGAACGTCTCCGATGTCGTCGATGTCATGGATCGGACCGGCATCGCGCGCAAAGTCGTCCGACTGAAACCACTGGGCGTTGTCAAAGGCTGAGTTCCGATGAAAAACCGCGAGATCGCGCACCTCTTCGAAGCGCTCGCAAATATCCTGGAGATCCAGAATGTGAATCGGTTCCGCGTGAACGCGTACCGTCGCGTGGCCCGTGCCCTTGAGGAACTCACGGTCGACGTGGCCGGCCTCATCGAGTCCGGCGAGATCACGGGAATTCCCGGCATCGGCAAGGGCACGGCGGCGGCAATCTCCGAGTACCTGGAGACCGGGACGATCGGGAGCTACGAGCAGGCGAAGGCGGAGATCCCGAAAGGGCTTCTGGAACTTCTCGCCATATCCGGTCTCGGTCCCAAGACAGTCGGTCTCTTCTGGCGCGAGCTGAACATCCGCTCCCTTAGGGAACTCAAGCGAAGAGTCCACAGCGAGAAGCTGCTGGCGCTCCCCGGCATGGGGGAGAAGAGGATAGAGAGGATTCAAGCGGGGATCCGTGCGTACGAGTCGGGTGCGGGTCGGATGCTTATCGGTACGGCTCTTTCGCTCGCTGAGATGGTGAAAGCCGAGCTGCAGAAGGTCCCCGGTGTGACTGAGGTCAGCGCAGCAGGCTCGATGCGACGCTGGAAGGAGACGATCGGGGATGTCGATCTCCTCGTCACAGGGGGAAGTCCTGAGGCCACCATCGAGGCCTTCACTTCAATGCCTGGTGTTGAAGAGATCCTTGCATCCGGATCGACCAAGGCGAGCGTCAGGATCGAGGAGACGCTTCAGGTTGATCTCCGCGTTGTGTCAAAGAGCGAGTGGGGGGCCGCCCTCATGTACTTCACCGGCTCGAAGGAGCACAACGTCCGGTTGCGTGCCCTTGCCAGGGAACAGGGTCTCAAGCTCAACGAGTACGGCCTCTTCAAGGGCGAGGAGAAGCTGTCCTCACGCACCGAGAGGGCCGTCTACCGCAAGCTCGGGATGGCGTGGGTGCCGCCGGAACTCAGGGAGGACCGCGGAGAAGTTGAGGCGGCGATCGAGGGAAGGCTGCCGCGTCTCGTCGAGATGGAGGACATTCGAGGAGACCTGCACATGCACTCCGTATGGAGCGATGGGAGCTCAACGATTGAAGAGGTGGCCCGGGCGGCGGAAGCGCGAGGCTACGAGTACATCATCGTGAGCGACCACTCCAGGTCTCTCAAAATAGCCAACGGTCTGTCGATCGAGAGACTGGAGCAGCAGGCTCTTGAGATCGACGATGTCAACCGCCGGGTCAAAGGCATCGTGGTTCTCAAAGGAACCGAAGCCGACATCCTCTCGGATGGATCCGTGGACTATCCTGACGAGGTCCTCGAGCGACTTGACGTTGTTGTCGCATCAATCCACTCAGGCTTCCAGCAGTCGAGTGACAGGATCACCGGTCGCATCATCTCCGCCATGGAGAATCCGCACGTCGACATCATCGGACATCCTACCGGGCGGCTGATCGGCAGACGGGAAGCCTACCGTGTCGACATGGAGCGCGTGATGGAGGCCGCAGCGGAGACCGGGACCGCTCTCGAGATCAACTGCCACGATGAGCGCATCGACCTGAATGACGTGCACATCAGGCAAGCAGCCGAGATGGGAGTGGAGCTTTCGCTCGGCACGGATTCGCATGATGTCAGTCAGATGTGGGCGATCGTCATAGGCGTCCATACCGCCCGAAGGGGCTGGCTCGGCCCTGAATCACTTCTCAACACTCTTACCCTTGAGGCCCTCCTGTCGGCGCTTTCCTGATGAGGGAACGATGCCGGGGTAGCTGACCGGCCAACGATCGTGCGAGGGTTCTTGCCAGGCAGGATTCTTGCAACAGACTATACAATTGTGATATGGTGATGAGTGTGTCAAGACCCGCTCAGTGTGTGTTCCTTGTCCTAAAGAGGAATGCATGGTGACGGATATTGACACATGGTGGTGTTTGTGCTATGCTTGATGTAGTGAGAGATGCGGCCAGACGCAATTGTCTCGAACCCAGAGGTGTATCATGAAGAAGCTCCGGCGATTGATTATCGGAGGGACCGTGCTTTTGCTCGGTGCGGGGCTAGCGGTACCGGCGCTTGCCGTCGTCGCCTGTGGCGCCGTCGGTGATGTCTATGAGACGACTGATGGAACCTACACGTATACGATGACGCTGACCTGGGATTTCGGCGAAGCGGCGAGGCCCGACCGGATCGACCTTAGCATCGAGCACCTGATGGGCTGCGACTTCTACGATCCCGAGAATCCCGTGCAGCAGAACTACCTCATCGTTCACGACGGCTACTCGCAGGCTGACGGCGAGTGCTACAATACCTCCGGAGATCCAGTGGACGACATAGTGTGGGGTGGGGGGCTTGCCATGGATGATCCGGATTGCTGGATGCCTGTACTGCACCTGTATTGGGACAACACCGGTTCGACCATCGACTGCACTCCGATGACGAACGGCTCCGGCATTTTCTCGTTCACTTCGTACGGTACTCCCATGGAGTGGCAGATCTACTACGGAGCGATCGTCATCAAGGCAGGCGACTACTGCATCGTATGCGATTATGAGGGGCCGCTTCCGGACTGCAACAGTTGGTCGCCGGTCGAGGAGCATCACTGGGGTCTGATCAAATCGCTGTACAGGTAGCGTAGACGTGTGCCGAAGTGCGTGCGGCTACATCTCTCTCAGTAGCGTGACCCTCTGTTCCATCGGAGGGTGGGTTGAGAAGAGCTTGTTGAAGGCGCCCTTCTGTCCCTTGAGAGGGTTGGAGATGTAGAGGTGGGCGGTCGCCTTGTTCGCGACCTCCAATGGCTCCCGGTCGGACGCTATCTTCTCAAGTGCGCTCGCCAGTCCTTCCGGGTACCGCGTCAGTAGCGCGCCGTTTGCGTCGGCCAGGAACTCGCGTCTTCTCGATATGGCGAGCTTTATGAGCTGCGCGATGAGTGGTGAGAGAATCGCGAGCACGAGCGCTACAACGAGAAGGATGACTCCGATCTGACCTCCTCCCGACGAGCTTCTCTTCCTACGTCCACCCCACAAGAAGCTTCTCAGCATCCAATCACTCACGAGTGCAACGGTGCCGACCATGACAACAGTGAGTGTCATGAGGAGCGTATCGTAGTTCGCGATGTGAGACATCTCGTGACCGATAACGCCCTCGAGTTCGACGCGGTTGAGCTTCTGCAGAAGCCCCGTCGTCACGGCTATCGCGGCGTGCTCGGGGTTGCGCCCGGTGGCGAACGCATTGGGGGCCGTGTCGTCTATGATGTAGAGCTTCGGGGTAGGTATTCCGGCGGCGATGGCCAGTCCCTCTACCGAGTGGTAGAGATGAGGGTGATCCTCCTTCTCAGCGGACTTGGCCCGGCTGATGGCGAGAACCATCCTGTCGCTGTTGTAGTAGCTGCCCCATGCCGCACCGCCTGCGATGACGGCCGCGAGTATGGGCGCCGCAGGGCCCCAGACGGTTGTCCTCCCGAAGAGCCAACCGAGGAACACCACGAAGACGACGAAGAACCCGACCAAGAAACCTGACTTCACCTTATTGCTGCTTATCTGCTCCCACATCTCTCGCTACCAGAGGGGGAAGAGCGTCGTGATGCACGCGAGTATCAGAAGCACCGCAGGGATAACCAGATTGGGCTGGCTACCGCCCTCGACCAGTCTCCTTCTTCCCCAGAAGAGCGCAAGTCCGGCGAAGAGGTAGACGATCGCAAGAACTACCTTCACAACAGCGAAGAGCGTCATGCCGACCTCCGTATCACTGAAAAGGGTCCCCGACCTAGAACTTGACCTCGACCGGTCCCTTCTCTGCTTCCTCGATCTCGAAGTACTCCCGCTCCTTGAAGTTGAACATGCCGGCGATGACGTTCGAGGGGAACATCTCGCGCCTATTGTCGTACTTCAGGACCGTATCATTGTAGAACTGCCTCGAGTACGCGATCTTGCTCTCGACTCCGGAGAGCTCCTCCTGGAGCATCATGAAGTTCTCGTTGGCCTTGAGCTCCGGGTACGCCTCTGCGACGGCGAAGAGCGTCTTGAGAGCTCCGGTCAGCATGTTGTTCGCCTCGGCGTTGGCGCCGACCGTCTTCGCATTCTGGAGCGCCGAGCGGGCTTCGGTCACTTTCTGGAAGACCTCTTTCTCGTGGCCGGCGTAGCCCTTGACGGTCTCCACGAGATTCGGGATGAGATCCACTCGCCGCTTGAGCTGTACGTCGATCTGCGACCAGGCGTTCTCAATCCGATTCCGGAACTGGATGAGCGAGTTGTACGTGATGATGACCCAGGCGGTTATGATGACGATCAGGACAAGAATGATAATCACGAGTTTCTCCCTTCGGAACTGCTGCTGCCAAGTGTAACTGTAGAGCCATTTATAGCCGCTGGAATGCCTGTGCGTCAAGGGGTTACGGAGAGGTTGCATCGTTGACAGTTGGTCGCCCATCTCTTACGATGCCGTTTGGTAGGCCGCGATGCGTGGATGGCGGCCTGCCGGCTGCGAATGGAGAGCACAGTGATCGAAAGCTTCTCACTGCGAACAGCGAAGCGCACATGCCTCATCAACATCACGGGTGATGTCGCCGACGCCGTTCGCGATCTCGGCGTCACCGACGGCACGGTCACTGTGTACACACCGCACACTACCGCTGCCGTGACTATCAATGAAAGCGCCGATCCCGACGTGGTGCGAGACATCGATCTCGCTCTCTGCAAGTTGATTCCGCACGCCGGCGACTATCGTCATGCCGAGGGGAACTCCGACGCTCACATCAAGTCGTCGCTTCTTGGCTGCTCAGAAACCGTACTGGTTGTTGACGGGAAGCTTGTGCTGGGTACGTGGCAGGGTGTATTCTTTTGTGAGTTCGATGGACCGAGAACACGACAAGTGTTCGTGGCGAGTTCGGGCTGAGTGCCACAATCGAGAACAAGGAGGTCCGCAATGAAGTTCGTCCGGATAGCGATCATTGGACTGACGGTCCTGGTCTTCGCGGCCACGGTGGCACAGGCGGATGAAGTCACAGACGCCATCGGCGGCGCCCAGAGCGCGTACGGCAGTGGGGACTACAAGGAAGCAAGCACACAGCTTCAAACGGCGCTCGTCGGGGTCAATCAGAAGCTCATCGACATGATAGTAGACTACCTTCCCGATGCGCCGTCCGGATGGAGGGCCGAGGATCCTGAAGGACTGGACGCATCGGCCATGGGAGCGGGCTTCTTCGCGACCCTTGTTGTCTCCCGGGACTACTATCCTCCGAACGGATCAAGCATCGAGGTCATGATCGCAGCGAACTCGCCGCTTCTGGCGACGTACCACATGTTCATCTCGAATCCGATGATGGCGGCGATGGCCGGACAGAGTGGAATGAAGAAGGTCAGCGCATGCGGGTATGATGCCATGGAGCAGTTCGGTGATGGGACCTACGACCTGAACATCCTCGCAGGCAGCGCGACGCTGATCGCCGTGAGTGGTGACAAGGAAGACGACGTCGACTATATTCGCCAGCTCGCCAATCTCATCGACTGCAAGGGGATAATCAGTGTAGTTGAATAGCGCGTGAGGGGCTCAGCGGTGGTGCTGCGCACAGCCGCTGAGGAGACCGGCGCGCGACACGATGTGCTGTGATCGCATCGCAGCAGAGACGGGCAGCCACGAGATTCAGCCGAGCTGCCCGTTTCAGTATCAGGAGCCTCGCCGTTACCGGCGGGGCTTCGTCCGTTTCCAGATGAGCCACGCGCCAAGCAGGGCCAGTGCGATGAGCGTTGCGAACCCACCTTCGGGACCGTAGATCCCACCGGCGAGACGTGACTCCGGCTCCAGCTCGACGACCTCGAGGATTCCGTGGAAGGGGAGGCCGCTCACAGGAAGCGAGTAGGCGAACCCGAGAAGGAAGTTCCATCCAAAATGGAATCCTATCGGGAGCCAGAGCGAACGGCTTCTGAAATAGAGGGAGCAAAGAAGCGCGCCGATGAACCACGTGTTGACGAGACCGAGAAAATTGGCCCCGGGGTTCGTTACGTGCAGGAGAGCGAAGATGAGCGATGAGATGATGACGGCCACGAGCGGCCCTGTCTTCTCGTTCAGCCTCTGGAGTATGTAGCCGCGGAACATCAGTTCTTCGTACACACCCACTGAGATGAGCGCGACGATGGCTATCAGAAGGTAAGGGACCAGAGCCTGATCGGGTGGCGCCGGCCGCTGGAATCCGACGACAGCGATACCACCTGAAGCGAGTGAGATAAGGAACACGACTCCCAGAAGGATCGCCGCCAGACCGATGCCTTTGCCGAAGTCGAGACGCCAACCGGGAGCGACTCCGATCCCGAGGCTCGAGAGCGGACGCCTGTCGAAGAGGCGTACGAACGCCCACGTGTAGGCGACGCTGTAGACTCCGACGAGGATTATCAGGGGGAAGAAGAGGGGACCAAGAAGCTCCAGGATCTTCTCCGGATCCATGCCGGCGGCGGCAAGATCGATCGAGGGCGGTTCGACCAGTCCCATCTCAAAGAGAACCCCAAGCAGGATGGTTATGAACACCGTGACCACGATGCCCGCAACGAGGTAGCCCACCAGATAGAGGATGACACTCGTCACTGGGCCGAATCGGGGAGGGGGCGCCGGTGGGGTTCCCTGACCTGCTACGCCGGGTGTGGTGTCCAAGACGCCGCCTGCCGTTCGTATCGCTTGTGTCATGTCCTGCCTCCGTAAGGGGGGGAGCGAGAATCTACGCATTATTGCACGGGGTGAGCGGATGGTCAAACTCCATGGGCCGGTAACCCGGCCGGCCTGAGCTGTGCACGAAGTTGACGCACCCGCGCCGCGGTCGGTACGGTGTGACCGGCATCTTCAGTGGACCAGGGTGCAATCGCCTTGCCGGCAGGGAGTTGACAGCGATTCGGCGATTGTCTCCGGCTTCGGCTGCGGCTGGCACGTCCCTTGTTACATAAGCCCGTCAAGCGCTTGTGTCTTGTGCGAGACAGGGCAAGGAGCTGGGCGGGGTTGATCTGAATAGGGGCAGAGCTTCCCCGTCCCAGCGCCTGCCGAAGGGCTGCGGATGACGGAAGAAAGTCCGATCGCTCCGAGGACTGCGGAAGGCGATGTCAGGAGACAGAAGCGCCTTGCGTCGTGCGAAGGCGTTGAGTAAACTGACTACAGCGTCGTCATACGATGCTGCGGCCCGCTATGCGCACTTGCTTGAACGGGCCTGCTTTCTCAGCAATCCACGTGGGGCTTTGCGCCCAGGAGGAATTCATGAACCGCTTCCTCGTCGTTCTGTTCGCGGTCAGTTGCCTGGTACTGCCGACATCGTCGTTTGCCGAGGATGGTTCTGCTGGGCTGGCTTTTCTGAAGTTGGGTGTCGGCGCGAGGGCCATCGCGATGGGCGATGCCTACACAGCCGTGGGAGGAGATGCAACGTCAATCTACTGGAACCCGGCAGGCACCGTGTCGGTTGATGGAGTAGACATTGGCGTCATGCACGCCGAGTGGTTCCAGGATATCCGCTACGAGTTCGTGGGCGCAGTGATGTCGGATGGTTCCCAGGGGTTCGGTCTGAGCGTCGTCGGGCTCTACATGGATGATCTCGAGCGAAGAGAAGGGCCCACATCGGAGCCGATAGGGCATTTCGGCGTCTTCGACTTCGCGTTCACCGGCAACTACTCCAGGCGATTGACCGAGTCGTTTGACGTGGGTGGATCAGTCAAGTACCTGCACCAGAAGATAGATACCGAGGTCGCCAGTGGTGTGGCAGCTGATCTCGGGGCCATCTACCGTTTCCCGATGGTGATGGGTCTCAGCGCGGGCGTGAGCGTCCAGAACCTCGGACCCCAGATGAGCTTCATCGAGGAGAAGTTCGACCTGCCGGTTCTCTTTCGCGTGGGAGCGGCGTACAGTGCACCGCTGCCCGCGTTGAATGGGGATCTACTTGTGAGCGGTGATGCTGTCGTGCCGAATGACGGGGATGTGAAGGCCCACCTCGGCATCGAGTTCGAATACGCGAGCATGTTTGCGCTCAGGGCCGGCTACCGTACGGGGTGGGACAACCAGAGCATCTCGGTTGGCTTCGGAGCCAAGGTTCGTGGTGTCCGCGTCGACTATGCGTACGTTCCGTTCGACAGTGACTTGGGTGACACACACCGTGTCTCACTCGGATTCTTGCTCTAGGGCGAGGCGATCGGCACAAGACCGCCCCCTTCCCAGCGGAGCATGTGGAAACCGCCTGCGTCGAGTTCGACAACGGCACGATTGATCATCCAGTCGCCGATAATGACGGCGATCCCACCGTTATGCTCCCACAGTCTCGGTGCGTGGACGTGCCCGACTATGGCGGCGTCGAATCCCTCATCAAGCTTGTCGAACAGAAACCGCCTCATCGGCGGAATGGCGCGCTCTATCCGGGCCTCGTCGACGATCGAGAGGCCCGATGCCCAGCGTGCTATCGCCGAGCCAATTGAAGGGGAGAGGAGGCGGAACGCTGCGATCGCGGACCCGCTCCGGATAACGGTCTTGAGCATCCGGTAGCCCCAGTCCCCACCGGGAAGTCCATCGCCGTGCGCGATGAAGAGCTGTCTCCCAAAATGCGTCACGATGATCGGCTCCCGCGAGACGACGGCGTGCGTGCGGCGTTCGAATTCACTTCCGGCCCAGTAGTCGTGGTTACCTCCGAGGAAGGTAACGGAGGTGCCGGATTCTGCCAGTGCAGAGAGCGCATTCAGAGTGGGAAGATGCTCGAGGGTCGCTGCGGTCCTGAACTCGAACCAGAAATCGAACAGATCGCCGGTGAGGTAGAGCTTGGAGGCCCGCCCACGGAGGTAGTTGAAGAGATCGCAAAGGGCCTTTTCCTTGGCCTGATCAACGATTTTCTCCTCGCCTCCAAGATGAGCGTCTGCGATGAAGAAGACACTCCCGGTGGACGTCAGAGGGGGAGAAGGTGGCATGGCGCTCGCTCTACTCATGACAGTTTACCTAAATGTTGCATTAGTGTCTGTGATGCTGCCCTTTCGCGCGATTCCAACCTTCCGAAACCGCTTGACCAGAGGCAGCCGAATACCTAAAATCGCATCCGATTCTGCAGGGACAAACAGCCGTCTTGGGTGTCCTCGCATCGAAACGCACGCGGAACCCGTCTGTTCGAGAGCCTGCAAGCACAAACATAGCGTGGCGGCGTGAGACCGGCAAGCAAGAACCAAGGGGTTTGGAGGACGCACATATGTCGAAGTTTTGGGATGATGTCAAGAATGCGATCGTTGACGGTTATGTTTACGCAGCGGACAGGGCGGAGGAGCTGACTCAGATAGGTCGTGCAAAAATGGATATCCTGAGTACGAACCGGAGAATCGCCAATGCCATGTCTGAGGTCGGTAGCAGGGTGTTCGAGCTCTACGATGACGGGAAGGCGAACGACATCCTCGAGGATGCGAGCATCCTGAGTGTCATCGAACAGATAAAGGATGAGCGCAAGGAGCTCGAGCGCCTGAGAGCTGAGATCGCGGAGATCAGGGAGACCCGTGAGGCGGAGTCGACGGACACGGAATCGACGGACACGGGATCGACGGACACGGGATCGACGGACGCGGGGTCGACGGACGAGGGGTCGACGGACGAGGCGGGATCTTAGGAGCGTCGAAAGATCGCGTAGCGTCTCGCCAGAATCGGCGAGTGATTTCAACGACTGGTGTCCATGGTTGTTCAATGGGGAAACATGTGGGGCAATCGGCATCGGGTGTGTAACACAAGAGGGTGGTAGGGCGTGAGAGACTCCAATAGGTGGATGATTGGCAGCATTCTTCTTGTTCTTGTAGGCGTGCTCGGTGGAATTATCATCACCACGAGTTCGAATCTGGCGCCGGTATCCAATGCACGGGAATCGGGGTTGAGCGACGGCAACGTGCGTGGACTGGCTGTCGCGGCAGTCGGTGAGAGTCCGTTCGTGGCGGTCGCCGAAGAGGTGATGCCGGCCGTCGTCAGTGTCGACACCAAGAGAACCATCAGGCGGAGCATCGACCCATTCAACGACATGTTCCGAAGGTTCTTTGGGGAAGCCCCAGGGAGAGGTTCGGAGCCGGAGTACCAGGAATACGAGATCCCGGGATCGGCATCGGGGTTCATATTCGATAGCGACGGCTACATTCTTACGAACAATCACGTTGTGAAGGGAGCCGATGAGATCGTGGTGACTCTTCACGATGGGCGGGAGTTCTCCGCCGCGGTCGTGGGAGAGGACCCGAGCACAGACATCGCGGTCATCAGAATCGAGGGCGACGATCTGCCGTTCGTCAGACTGGGTGACTCAGACAGAATAAGGGTCGGAAGCTGGGCGATTGCCATCGGGAATCCGCTTGATCTCGAGGGCACCGTCACAGTAGGAGTCGTGAGCGCCGTGGGGAGAGTCGACCTTCAGATCCATGGAGGCGCGCCTATCTACCAGGACTTCATCCAGACCGACGCCTCGATCAACTTCGGCAACAGCGGAGGACCAC
>JAUWBY010000160.1 GCA_030609605.1 Candidatus Eiseniibacteriota bacterium | reverse complement strand
ACGGTCAAAGGGATGATGACTGCTCCGGATTTGGCGGCCATATACAGGATCCCGGATTGTGCCTGCCGCGCCGGGCCACGAGGTCCGTCGGGCGTGATGGCGAGATCGCATCCGCTCCGCGCCCGCGCGATCATCTTCAGGAGCCCCCTGGTCGAGCCCCGGCTCGTTGAACCTCTCTCGACGCCGTATCCGAGGCCTGTCAGCAGCCTGGCAGTTATCTCGCCATCGCGATGCCACGATGTGAGCGCGAATACCCCTCTTCCACGATGGACGTACCCGAGAGGCAGGATGTACGCATGCCAGAAGCCGTACACGGCCGCCCGGCCCCCTGCGTGAACCCTTTCAACAGCCTTGTAGTTCACAACGCGCATTCGCCACGTTGCTCCGAGTATTCTGACCACAGCTGGACCAATGAACCCCACGATCCTCATCAGGAACAGATCGCCCCACGAGAACCCCGCCCGGGCAGACCCGGTTCCTTCTCTCCCCCGCACCGTCATCCTCCCTCCATCATGGCCAGAATGCTGCGCGCAACCCTGTCGCCGGCACCGGTGCCTCCCAGCAGTCCCCGGACCTCAAGGAGGCGACGCGATGCATCCGCATACAGTTCTGGGTCTTTCAGGTACGCCGAAACGCCGGCGGCCAGCCGCTCCGGTGTCAGGTCCGCCTGCACCAGTTCCGGAACGACTCTCTCTCCAGCAACGACGTTCACCAACCCTATGTGCGGGATCTTCACGAGCAGACGGCCAATGGCATACGAGAGCGGTGACATCCGATAGACAATCACCATCGGCGTACCGAAACAGGCCGACTCCAGCGTCGCCGTTCCGGAACAGACAACCAGAACAGTCGCATCGGACATGAGGTCATGAGCGCTTCCGGGAGCCAGTACTTCCACGCCGTGCGACGCCGGCAATCCACCCACATCGAGATCCTCCGGCGCCATTCCCTCGGCGACGGCGAGTCTGAAATCGATCTCCCCGAACTCGTGCTTGAGGATGTCGACGGCCCCGAGCATCGGCGGGAGGTGCCGGGCTATCTCCCCACGCCTGCTGCCGGGAAGAAGACCTATCACGGGACGTGTCGGAATGACGGTCTTGGGCACGCGTGAAGCTGCTATCTCCGGCTCATCCATAAGTGGATGACCGACGAAATCGACATCGACGCCCCTGGCTGCGTAGAATTCTTTCTCAAAAGGCAGGATAACCGCAATCGCATCGGTGCGCTCGGATATTTTCCTGACGCGTCTCTCGTCCCACGCCCAGACCTGGGGACTTATGTAGTAGAAGACCTTCACCCCGGCCGCTCTGAGCCTACGGGCAAGAACGAGATTGAAGCCGGGGTAATCAACGAGGACCGCAAGCCGCGTCTGCCTTCGCGAGACCGCCTCGAGGAGTCCGCTCATCGCGTGCTTGAGCTTCGGGATGTGTCGGATGACCTCAACGAGGCCGACAACGGCGAAGTCGTTCGAATGGTAGTTGAGCTCCATGCCGGCAGCCCGCATTCGATCTCCACCAACGCCGAAGATGTGGATATCGGGAGCGAGTTCCTTGAGACGGGCCACGACTTTGGAGGCGTGAAGATCGCCGGAGGCCTCACCAGCGACAATGAGAAGCGATCGACTCCGATGACCCATCGTTGTCCTCCGAAGACGCCGCCGGGTTTGTGGAGCACACGTGAATACAACGGACAGTGAAGGTGTGGGATCGCGCGCGTTGGAGGTCTAGCCGATCTGCCTCAGGATCTCCGTCGCAACCTCGAGCGCCTTGAGACCGTCCTCCCCGCTGACAGCCGGGCTCTCCCCTCCGGATACGGATCGCAGGAACGAAGCCAGCTCCATCTCAAGCGCGTCGGCCCCATCCATCGCAGGTGCTGTGTAATCGACGACGTCGTCGAGACCTCCCTCGATCTTGCCCGTGGCGATCTCGAGCAGTCTCTCGGGAGAGACCTCTTTCTTTCTGAAAATCTCCACCTTCGGCGCCATGCAATCAACTGAGATATACGCGTCGGGCTGGAAGAAACGAATCTTACGAGTCCTCTCCCTCGAGACACGGCTCGCCGTCAGATTCGCTACGCATCCGTCTGCGAAGGTCAGCCTGGCGTTGGCGATATCCACGTTCGGGGAGAGAACGGGAACACCGACGGCATCGATCCGCTCGAGCGGAGAATGGACCGCCGCGAGTATGAGATCGATATCGTGGATCATGAGATCCAGAACCACCGGCACATCCGTCCCCCTGGGCGCGAAAACACCAAGCCTGTGCGCCTCTACGAACATGGGGCTGTCTATCTCCCGAAGCGCCGCACGAACTGCCTGGTTGAAGCGCTCGATATGACCGATCTGAAGCGTGAGATCTCGCTCCTCAGCGGCGGCGACGAGTTCCTCTGCTTCGGACACAGTCGCGGCGATCGGTTTCTCGATGAGAGTGTGGACACCACTCCTGAGGCAGTGTAGACCGATCCGATGATGAGCCATCGTCGGCACAGCGACGCTCACGGCCTCCACGGCGTCCAGAAGTTCACTCATTGAATCGAACGAACGCGTCGAGAACTCGTCGGCTATGACACGTGAGCGAGCCCTGTCGTCATCGTAGACACCGACGAGTTCACAGGAGGGGAGTTCGGAGTATACACGCGTGTGGAATCTCCCAAGATGACCGACACCGATGATGCCGACTCTGAGCATCACATCCTCCTGTTTCCGCCGGAAGATCTGCGATATCCAGAGAACGCGGATATCCCCGCGCACTCGCTGACTGCCTCGTGGGAGGCTACTTCAGAATGCCTCGGGATGAGGACTCGATGAACGTGACGAGGGTCTCTACCTCATCGCACACCTTCATCTCAACCCGTATCCTGGACAGAGCTTGTGTGGTGTTCAGATCCGACAGGTAGAGAAGCCGGTAGCACTGCCTCAACCGGCTCAGGGTCTCCTCGGAGAAACCATGACGCTGAAGCCCTACGGTATTGACTTCGATCGGTCTGGTCGGAATGCCCGCCACCTTGAAATACGGAGGGATGTCCTTCGAGATGCGCGACGCCCCTCCGACGAAGCTGTATTTGCCTATCCGCACGAACTGATGCACCGGCGTCACTCCTCCGATGATTGCGTATTCTCCGACTTCGACGTGGCCCGCAAGATTCACTGCATTCACTATCACCACACTGTCCCCTATGATGCAGTTGTGCGCGATGTGGACATAGGCCATGATCAGGACATCGTCGCCTATTACGGTCGCCTCACCCGCACCCGCAGCGCGGTTGATGGTAGCGAACTCCCGGATCGTTGTCCTGTCGCCAACTGTCAGGAGCGATCGCTCACCATTGTACTTGAGGTCTTGGGGATCACTACCGACGACAGCACCGTGTGCTATGAAGCAGTCCTTCCCGATCGTGGTGTCCTTCTCAATGAAGGCCGCCGGTCCGATCTTGGTTCCGTCTCCAATGATCACACGAGGTCCTACGACGGCAAACGGCCCAACAGTGACCCCGTCTCCCAGACACGCCTTCTCATCGATCACTGCTCTCGGGTCTATATGGCTCATCGGCATCTCCATCACCGTTCAACAAGTTGCGACCAGAACACACCGTTCGCTACAAGCTCCCCGTCGACGTAGGCCTTCCCCTGCATCTTGCAGATTCCTCTGCGCAATCTCAGAAGCTCCATCTCGAAACGCACGGTATCACCAGGCAGAACAGGCCGCCTGAAACGCGCATCTTCAATGCCCGTGAAGTAGGCCAGCCTCTTCTCCCTCTCCTGGTCCTCGATCCTTGAGAGAAGGAGAAAGCCCCCGACCTGCGCCATGGCTTCCAACAGCACCACCGCCGGGACTATAGGGTGGCCGGGGAAGTGCCCCGCGAAGAACCACTCGTTCATCGAGAAATTCTTGAGACCAACGACCCTCCTCTCACCTAGTTCCAAGATCCTGTCGACGAAGAGGAACGGAAACCGGTGAGGAAGCACCTTCTCGATGTCGCCTATGTTCCAGCTGCTGGTCTCCTTGTATCGGATCTTGCCGGCCGAGATCGCTTCCTCAAGGGCTCGCACGAATTTCACATTGGAGGCATGCCCTGATTTCGAGGAATAGACGTGCCCTCTGATCGGCATTCCGAGAAGTGCCAGGTCACCCATCAGATCGAGGATCTTGTGACGTACGAACTCATCCGGAAAGCGGAGATCGCCTTTGTTGATTATCCCATCGTCACCCACGACTATGGAATTCTCCAGGCTTCCCCCCTTGATGAGACCTTGCCTCTTGAGACCATCGATGTCCCGCTTGAGGGCGTATGTCCGAGCAGGTGCTATTTCCTTCCTGAATGTCTCTTCGTTGATCTCAAAGCTCGCGTACTGCGTTCCGATGGTTGGATTGTCGTAGTCGATTGTGAAGCTGATCCTGAAACCGTCGTACGGCGCCACTGTTAGGTAGGCATCGCCTTCGGACACCGTCACAGGTTCGAGGATCTCAAGGTGCAACAGCGCCGCCTCCTGCTCGACAATGCCGGCGTCCGTGAGAATTCCAACGATGGGATCGCAGCTCCCGTCTGTCGGCTCGGCAGGTTCATCACGATCGAGCTCCACTATTACATTGTCCAGGCCGAGCCCCGTGAGAGCTGCCAGAACGTGCTCCACTGTCATGATGTTGACGCCGTTCGAAGAGAGCATCGTCCGCCTGGTAGCATCATCCGATGTAACGGCGTGGCGGATCAACGCCTCCAACGAAGGCGATCCGGGCAGATCTACCCTCACGAAAACGATGCCGCTGTTCGGAGGCGCTGGTTTGAATGTGACCCTTGTCTCCTGCCCCGAGTGAATGCCGATTCCCGTGAAGGAACACTCGCTCTTCAGAGTCCGCTGTAGGCTTCGCGTCATCAATCCTCCCCCTCCAGCTTCCCGAGTCGCTTCTCCAGAGTCCTAACCCGCGCAAACAGAGTCGGGAGATTCGTCAGACAGGCGCTGATCCGCTTGGCAACAGAGTGCTCCTTGGCCGGATAGCCCGACACGCGGACACCTGCCGGCACGGAGTTCATCACGCCCGCCTGGGCTGCGACTACCGCGCCGTCTCCGATCTCTATGTGACCGGCGATCCCCGACTGTCCGGCGAGCACGACGCCCTTACCCACGCGTGTGCTGCCCGATATGCCCGTCTGCGCCACGATTATCGCGCCCTCGCCGATGGTCACATTGTGCCCCACCTGGACGAGGTTGTCGATCTTAGTGCCGCGGCGAACAGTCGTGGCCCCGATGGTCGCCCGATCGATGGCCACGTTAGCTCCTATCTCAACGTCGTCCTCGACGACGACGATGCCGATCTGGGGAATCTTCAGATTGACCTCTCCGTCGCGCGCGAAGCCAAATCCATCGCTGCCTATGACAGCGCCGGAATGAACGATGACCCTGTCGCCAATGCGAACACGCTCACGGACCGTGGCGTTTGCATAGATGGTCGTGCCGCTGCCCACCAGAGTATCAGGCCCAATGTAGGCTCCGGAGTCTATCACGGACCCATCTCCGATGCGAGCGCCTCCCATGATGATCGCGCACGGACCCACGGCAACATCCTTGCCCAGCACTGCCGTCTCGGCCACAAAGG
>JAUWBY010000220.1 GCA_030609605.1 Candidatus Eiseniibacteriota bacterium | reverse complement strand
AACAGTTTCTGAAGTGGCTCGATAGTCCCTCGTTCTTGCCGGACGCCTGGTTCATCGCTGTGGACAAGGGGGCGTACGTCGGTATGACTGAGTTCTGGAAGAGGCTGGCCTCTCCCGATAGACTGGGAACGGGTCTGACCGGCGTCGTGAGAAGTCACCGTCGCAGAGGTATCGCGACGGGACTGAAGGTCCGGGCGATCCGCTTTGCGAAGGAGTACGGCGCCCGTGTGATCGAGACCGACAACGAGGAGAACAACCCGATGTACGGCCTCAACGTGGATCTCGGGTTCAAGGCGCGACCGGGGTGGTTGAGCTTCAAGAAGGTGCTGGCGACGCCGACGGAGGCTGTGAGAGCAGTCGGAACTGAGGCCGTGGCAGCAGTCGGTTCGATTGAATCCGATACTGACACAGACAACTGATGATCGAAACGGAGAATAGTATGACACAACTGATACGAGAATTCCGCAGCACGGACGCGGACTGCGAAGCGGTCGTGGAGATCCACAACATGCTCTGGCCCGAGTATCTTGAGAGCACCGAGGGGATGAGGGCGAACGATGCCAACCGGGATCCTGCGTTCTACTTTCAGCGCCTGATGTGGGAAGAGGATGGGAAGGTCGTGGCTTACGCATCGTTCGGCGAGTCGGCATGGAGCCACAAGCCGGGAAAGTACTTCATCTACATTCAGGTGCCGCCTGACCACCAACGGCGGGGCATTGGCTCAGCCTTTTACGATCACATCATGGAGGTCCTGGCCAAGCGCGAGAACCGTCCGCAGAAACTCACGACGGATACACGTGAGGACATGGAAGAGTACATCAGGTTCTTGACCAAGCGCGGCTTCAGACAGACCCAGAGGCAAGAGGTGTCGCGGCTGGACGTCACGGACTTCGCTTGGGAGGCCTTTGCCGGGTACCGGGGACGGGCTCAATCCCACGGTCTCACGATCGCTACGGTGGTTGAACTCTCGAAGACGGATCCGGAGTACAAGCGAAAGCTCTACGATCTGGTCTGGGAGATCCTTAAGGACGTGCCGATGCCGGACCCGCTCACTCGGCGTCCATATGATCTGTGGATCAAGCAGTTCGATCACCCCGCGTTCTTCCCGGAGTCGTGGTTCATCGCTCTGGATGGGGACGATTACGTAGGCATGTCGAGTCTCTGGCTGGCCCTCGCGGACCAGAACAGGCTCTATGTGGGGTTGACCGGAATGCTCAGGCCGTACAGACGGAAGGGGATTGCGACGGAGCTCAAGGTTCACACAATAGAGCTTGCCAGAGACAGGAACGTCCGGTACCTCACTACCGACAATGAGGAGAACAACCCGATGTACGATCTGAATGTCAAGCTGGGGTTTGCGCGGATGCCGGGCTGGCTCAACTTCGCGAATGACCTGAATAGGGAGAAGGCGGAGACAGGCACATGACAGTCTCAGATGCAACAATGACAATCCGGCCATTCGAACCGAATGATGCCGACTACGAGGCAGTGGTCGGAATCAGCAACGCGCTCTGGCCGGATGAGCGCACATCGGTCCGTCAGTTCCGGTACAGGGACGAAAACAGAGATCGTAGATTTGTGCTGGAGCGCTTTATGGGGGAGGTGGACGGGGAAGTCGTGGCGATCGGCACCTACGGCGAGATGTCGTGGTGCCACAAGCCGGGCAAGTACTACATCGAGGTCGAGGTTCACCCCGGTTTTCAGAGACGGGGATACGGGAGCCGGTTTCACGATTTCTTGGTGGCCGAGCTTGAGCCTCGGAACCCCATTTGGCTGACGGCGTGGACGCGTGAGGACAAACCGGAGTATGTGCGATTCATCACGAGTCGGGGGTATGAATCCGTGATGCGCTACGCCGTGTCGCGCCTCAGTATTGCGGAGTTCGACTTCGAGCGATTCGCCGGTCTCTCCGCACGCATGGATGAGCAGAAGATCAAGATACTCCGCCTTTCCGAGCTCCCGCAGGTTGACAAGGACTGGAAACGCTCGTACTACGAGCTCGAGTGGGAGCTCTTCCAAGATGTGCCGTTCACGGATCCTCCAACGAAGGAGACGTTCGAGCACTTCTGCACGCGGTTCAAAAGCCCTGCGTTTGACGCAGATGCGCACTGGTTGGCACGGGACGGTGAGCGCTACGTGGGGCATAGCGGCGTCTGGCTTTCCGAGGCCGATCCGAAGAAACTCTACACGGGGCTTACCGGCGTCGTCAGAACGCATCGCCGTCGCGGCATAGCGACAGCGCTCAAAGTGCGGGGTGTCGAGTTCGCTCGTGACCGGGGAGTGGACGTGATCGAGACCGACAACGAAGAGAACAACCCGATGTTCGGACTCAATCTCGAGCTCGGCTTCAGGGCCGTCCCAGCGTGGATTGAGTACAGAAAAACGGTGCGGGAAGAACCTCCGGTCGAGGCGATGCCCACTTGAATCCGTCGTCGGGATGCTGTACGAAGGACTGAAGCGAGAGAAGTCAACCGCACGAGGAAAGGAGCCGTGCGAGTGGCAACCGTGTTCGTCGTAAACAGTCAGACGATGGGAAGTGGGGACCGTGAGCTTGGCACCATGCTCGTTGCCTCCTTCTTTCGAAAGCTCGCCGGCAGAGAGGAGAAGCCGGAGTAGATCTCGTTGCGTGTGGCACCTGCGTTGAGTTCTTCAAGCTGGGGAACAGACTCAGGGTCGGTCGGGTGGGAACGATGCAGGATATCGTTGCCGCTTTGTCGGGAACGGGGCCCGTGGTCACTATCTGAGATCGCCTGCGAGGTATTTCTGGATGAGTGAGAAGAAGAGGAAGAGCAAAGAGGAATGGCGACGTGAACTGGATGCGAACGTCTATGAAGTCACGCGCGAGGGAGAGACCGAGGCTCCGTTCAGTGGAGAGTACGACAGCTACAAGGGGGACGGCGCGTTCAGGTGCGCCTGTTGCGGCGAGGTGCTCTTTCTCGGTGAGGACAAGTTCGATTCGGGCACAGGGTGGCCGAGTTTCTGGAAACCGGCTCACGAGAGCAGTGTGAAGACAGATACGGATGAGACCTTGTCTCGATTCCGGGTTGAAGTGCTTTGCCGGAGCTGCGGTGCACATCTGGGACACGTCTTCCAGGACGGTCCTGAGCCGACGGGACTCCGATACTGCATCAACTCGTTGGCGATCGATCTTGACGAGAGAGACGAGGATCCGAAGGAGGATCGATGACGGGAATGCCCGCACGTGGTGATTTCGCCCGACGTGTGCTCATTGTGATAAGCCTCGTTGCGATCGTCGGGTTCACGTTCTTCGTTCTAGGCAGTGCCGCACACGTATTCCTGATGATCTTCGCCGGCCTTCTGCTGGCCATTCTTCTCGACGGCGTCGCATCATTCGTGTCGGAGAGAACGCCTCTTCCTCGGAGCCTCGTGCTTGGGGCGACCGTTGCGGGGCTTTTCCTCTTTGCGGTTGCATCGCTCTGGGGACTGGGGCCGCGTGTCGGAGCCCAGCTCTCCGAGTTCATCGATCTCATCCCGAGCGTGATCTCAGAGGCGGAAGGAGCACTTCGGGAGTATGAGTGGAGTCGAAAGCTTATGTCGCTGACCATCCAGCCCAGAGAACTACTGGCTCTCGGTGGCGGGGTGCTTCGTCCGATTACGGGCCTTTTCTCGGGGGCGTTCACGGGCATTATCAGTCTGGTGATCATCCTCGTCGTAGGGATATACGTAGCCGCATCACCCAGAACGTATGTCAGGGGAGCGCTACGACTCCTTCCGGTCTCGCGGCGTGCGAGAGCCGGTGAGGTAGTGGCTGCGCTGACCCATGTGATCAGACGCTGGATCGCCGGGCGACTGGCCTCGATGCTGGTCGTGGGAGTTCTCACGATAGTGGGGCTTCTTATCGCAGGCATCCCGTTGGCTCTCACGCTGGGTCTCTTCGCGGCATTGGCTGCGTTTGTGCCGTATGTGGGACCCGCAATGGGTGCCATACCCGCGATACTCGTCGCGCTGGCTGATGAACCGGTGAAGGCGCTCTATGTGGTGCTGGTATTCACGCTTGTCCAGATTCTTGAGAACTACATCATCACGCCGCTCATAGATCAGAAAGCAGTGTCGCTACCGCCCGCTCTCCTCATCAGTGCCCAGATACTCATGGGTGTCTTGCTTGGAGCGGCGGGCGTACTTCTCGCGACCCCGCTCGTGGTCGTTATCGTAGT
>JAUWBY010000297.1 GCA_030609605.1 Candidatus Eiseniibacteriota bacterium | reverse complement strand
CGGGGTTATATTTTGTAGGTGTCTATTATAATTATTGGGGGGTGTGCACATTTGTTGGCTACAAACGTTTATGCAAAACGAATCTATCTGGGCGAGCGGTTCCAGCTCTAGCGGGGACAGTCAAGGAGACAAACACAATGGACATTAGACCAGGTCTTCACCTGAGGATGTCACAACAGCTGGTGATGACACCCAGACTGCAGATGGCCCTCAAGATACTGCAGGTTTCGACCATGGAACTGGAGCAGTTCCTCAAGCAGGAGCTGTTGCAGAACCCACTGCTCGAGCGGGTCGACGATGATGAAGAGGTTGAGACTGAAACATCGGAGGAATCGCAGGAGGTGGAGAAGTCGGAGGTGGATGGTGAGGCGGCGCCGGCTGAGAAGGATGAGGCAGCGGATGAGCCCGTGAAGACCGAGGAAGCGGATGCTGCCGTCGAGGATCTGGACTGGGACGACTACCTGGATGACGTCTACGCGCATGCGTACGGACAGAATCTTGAGCGGGAAGAGGACGATCGGTTGGAGCGCGTTCCTGTGGCGGTCGCGACTTTCGAAGATCAGCTCAAGCATCAGCTGCACGTCGAATGCGACGAGGATGGGCTCATCGGCATAGCCGAGTACATCATCGATGAGCTTGGCCGCAACGGGTATGTCAGGGACACAGTGGAGGGGATCGCGTCAGCGTTGCATGCTCCGCTCTCCGCGGTGCAGCGTGCACTCAAGATAGTTCAGTCACTCGATCCTGCTGGGATCGGGGCGCGCGACATACGGGAGTGCCTTCTCCTTCAACTTGAGCGCAAGGGGATGAGCGACAGCGTGGCGGCGAGGGTCATAACCAGCTGCTTCGAGGAACTCAAGGCCTGCAAGTACGATCAGATACGCCGCAAGCTCGGAGTCACGGTGGACGAACTGAGAAGCGCCATCGCTGAGATATCCAAGCTGGATCCGAGACCCAGAATGGATCCGGGGGGGGTGATCCGGGTTACATCACTCCCGATCTGATTGTGGAAGAGGTCGATGGTGAATACGTAGTCTACCTGAACGATCAGGATGTACCTCGAGTTCGGATTAACCCTACGTACCGACGCATTCTACGCTCCGGAGGCGATTCGGAGGAGAAGGAATTCATCGTCAAGAAGCTCAAGGCCGCCCGGTGGATCGTCCAGAGCATCGAGAATCGGCGCCGCACGATGGTGCGTGTGATGGAGAGCATCTCGAGGGCGCAGGCGGGGTTCTTCGAGAAGGGCATTTCGGCCATGAAGCCTCTCACCCTCCAGCAGATCGCTGATGATGTCAGCATGCATGAATCGACGATCAGCAGAGTAACGAGAGGCAAATATGTCCAAACGCCTCGCGGAACGTTTAAACTCAAGTACTTCTTCTCGAGCGGCATCCGCACGAGCGACGGTACGGAGATCGCATCGAAGGCCGTGCAGGATGCGATGCGCGGTATCATGAGCCGCGAGGATAAGAAGAAGCCGCTGTCGGATCAGAAGATCGCAGAAGAGCTCAAGAAGACGGGTCTCAGGATCTCCAGACGCGCGGTCGCGAAATACAGAGATCAAATGGGTATTCTCCGAGCAGGGCTCCGCAAGGAGATATAGGGGTCTCGATAGCATGGGGGCGCGCATTGATCAGGGACGTAGTTCTGGAACCTATGGACTCCAACGTCGATCGATTCACTCTTCTCTACTGGAAGGCTGATCTCGGAGCGATGGTCGACGAAGGAGACGAACTCCTGGTAGTTGAGGCCGAAGAGGAGAAGGCGGCCCTGACGGTTCAGGCACCGTGTTCAGGCGTTCTTGTGGAGAGACTGGCCGACGAGGATCAGCAGATAGCAGTGGGCGACATCCTGGGGAGAATCGAATCCAAGTGAAGAAGGATCTGCGTCTGCCGCCGTGGTTGACCAAACCACTCTCAGACCCGGCTCGCACACGGCGAGTGAAGGAGACGATCGCGGAACTCGGTCTTACCACTGTGTGTGATGAGGCAAGATGTCCCAACAGGGTTGATTGCTTCAGCCGAGGCACGGCGACGTTCATGATCCTCGGAGACAGGTGTACGCGCAACTGCGGATTCTGTGCGGTCTCGCACGCCGAGCCGATGGCGCCGGCTCCGGATGAGACTCGGAGACTCGTGGAGGCCGTGAAGCGCCTTGGGCTCGAATACGTTGTCATCACATCTGTGACGAGGGACGATCTTCCGGACCACGGGGCAGAGCAGTTCGCCCAGACCATACGTGCCATCCGTCGCGATCTTCCGGGGGTTGGTATCGAGGTGTTGACTCCGGATTTCGGAGGACGGCTGGAACTGGTAGACGTTGTGCTTGAGGCAGGGCCGGACGTGTTCTCACACAACGTTGAGACGGTGCGGCGCCTGTATGCCACAGTCCGGCCTGATGCCGACATGGATAGATCGTTGAAGGTACTCAAGCACGCGGCGGACGCACGGTACGATGGCCTCATCAAGTCGGCCCTGATGCTGGGGTTCGGCGAGACGCGGCTTGAAGTGGACGCGGCTCTGAGGGACCTCCGGCGCGCCGGGACTGATATCGCGTATGTTGGACAGTATCTGAGACCATCCCGCAGCCATCTCAGAGTTGAGCGGTTCATCCCGCCGGAGGAATTCGAGGATATCAGACAGACAGCTCTCGGAATGGGCTTTGCCTGGGTATCAGCGGGTCCGTTTGTGAGGAGTTCCTATGAAGCGGAGCGTGCTGTGCAGGCGCTTGTTGGGAACGTGTGCTCGTGATTGTTTGGAGCTGAAGGGAGGGGTGATGAAGATCAGAATCATGGCGAGGCATTTCGACCTCGATGACGGCCTGCGAAATCACATCGAAGCGAAAGTGGAGCACCTGGCACACTACTTCGACCGTGTGGATGAGGCGAACGTGGTCCTCGAGAAGGAGGGGCACCGCCACATCGTAGATCTCACAGTGCATGCATCGAAGGTCGTTATCTCAAGCGAGCAGTCCGCTGATGATTTCAGAGCTGCTTTCGACAGGGCCGTAGACAAAGTGGAACGCCAGGTGCG
>JAUWBY010000324.1 GCA_030609605.1 Candidatus Eiseniibacteriota bacterium | reverse complement strand
GCAGGAAGGTGTTTTGGCGCCCGGTCTTTCCTGAGAGCATGAGCCTACTTCGGCGCCCAGCTCTTCCTGAAGAGCACGAATCGCAGGAAGAGCCACATTGCGATCGCCCCGATCGTGATGAACCAGATGGGCCACGGGTTCGCGCGGAAGATATACAGGAGCGGGATCACCGTGCTCGTCCACAAACCGCCGCCCATGAACGGCTCGTGCAGAAGCTGCTTGTAGCCGAACGCGTCGGGCGCCGTTGTTTCGAGCTTCGGATCTGCGACTCTGAGAAGAAGAAGACCCGTCGCCGTAACACCCGTAGATTGCCCGAACTCCGCGATGCTCCGCTCGAACCAATAGTCGGGTAGCATGCGCTTCGCCAACCACATCACGCACCAGATGTTCCACGCGAGCCCCACGACCATCAGAATAACGAACGGTCCGATGTTCGCTACGATCGCCTCGATCCGCAGGGTCGCGAGAGCGGCGACAACCAGGTAGTCGAGCGACAGGCCCTGGAGTCTCTGCATCAGACCGCGGTCGAGGACGTCATGTCTGTCCGCTCGGTCGAAGAGCTTCTGGACGATGACACCCCCGAGCATCGCGAGAGGAAACAGGGGAAAGCTCCCGAGGATCGCGTTCTTCGGATCGGTCAGCCAGAGCGTTTCCAGTCCTGCGAGCCCGATCTTGAACCCGAATCCGATCAGGATGGCGACAGCCACGACCGCGACGTGGATGGCCAGTGTCTCGACTGACTCCGTCTGGAAGGTGAGGAGTCCAGCGGGCGAACGCTCTTCCTTGGGGACGATTCCCGTTCCGAACGCCGCCTGAGAACTCTGGCCGCCCTCTCTGGTGCGACAGTATCGACGCCGAGCGGCCCAGTTGATAAGCGCCATACCGATCACGACGCCGCCAACCACGCCTATCGTTGCCGAACCGAGCGCGAGATCGGCGCCCTCGGCCCAGCCCTTTTCAGCGAAGATCGGTGCGAGTCCGGCCGCCGTACCGTGCCCGCCCTCGAAGCCGACCGGGATGAGTGCACCGAACATCGGCGGGATGTTGAAGAACCGCGTGAGGATCAGGAAGGTGACACCCAGCCCAACCGCGTACTGCCCCCACGCTACGATTTGGCCGTACGCCAGCTGCGGTCCGGACATGCGCCACACCTTCTTGAGTGATGGGATGGCGGCGCCCAGGAAGAGCGTGGCAAATACGATGTTGATGAGAAAGCCGGGGAGCTTTCCCCAGCCGGCGGTCGCGGTTGAGAGAAAGGTGTCATCCGAGAGCATTCGCTGCAGGATCTGAATGACGACAAGGCCGATCAGACCGCCTATGACGGAGGCGGGGAGGAGCAGCTTCTGACACCACCGGAACCTGATGCGAACGGCCTGCCCGATTAGGAGAAGCAGGCTCAAGGAGCAGAAAGAGAGAACGATGCGGTCGATAGTCGGCCTCCTCTTGGTCGGGTCCGGGTGGCACGTAGGTCATCGGCTCGCGCAAGCGACTCGAGCATAGAGGCACTACGGTGCCCGAGTCGCGTCAGAATACACATGGGTCGGCGAGCGTGCAATGGGATTCCCTGCTTGTGTTGCGCGCGCGGATGTGGTCGACTGTGAGACGAAGCAACCAGGAGCTTGGTGGTTCTGTGGGCGGTTCAGGCTGGCCGGTAGCTTCCCGCCACGCTCTTCATCTCCTATCAGCTTCATAACACTATCCTAACAGGCGCGTGTCATACTAGAGATGTGGAGTCGAAGCCGCCCCGCAAGGAGGAGTCCGCAGGATGGGCAGGAACAGGATCCTGATCGTCGAGGATGACAAGGATATCCGAGAGCTGATGGAGTACAACCTGTCGAGGGACGGGTTCGAGCCGTCCGGCGTGGAGTCGGGTGAGGAGGGGCTCGAGGCTGTATCGAGGGAGACTCCCGATCTCATAGTGCTCGATCTGATGCTTCCGGGCATCGATGGTTTTGAGGTGTGCAGGCGACTCAAGGGCAGCGAGAAGACCACGCATGTGCCGATCGTCATTGTGTCCGCGAAGGGTGAGGAGGCCGACATCGTGATCGGTCTTGAACTCGGCGCTGATGACTACATCACGAAGCCGTTCAGCCCGAAGGTGCTCGTGGCTCGCGTTCGTGCAGTGCTCAGGCGCAGGGCGCGTCAGATTCCGAAGCAAGAGGACGTTCTCGAAGTCCTCGACCTTGCCATCCATCCGGGCCGCCGCGAGGTCGTCTACAGGGACGAGCGCATCGAGCTCACGAACACCGAGTTCAATCTCCTGCACTTGCTGGCCCGCCGTCCGGGGTGGGTCTTCACGCGCTATCAGATCGTTGATCGCGTTCACGGTGAGCACTACCCTGTGACAGAGCGGTCCGTCGATGTGCAGATCGTCGGCCTCAGGCGTAAGCTCGGGGGTGCGGGCGAGTACATTGAGACCGTTCGCGGCGTCGGATACCGATTCCGGGACGACGACTGAGTGACCAGCGTACTCGAGACACGTTCTTGGGACCAGCGCCATCATTAGACCAGCAGAGGAATGAATGCGCAGACACGGTCTCTTCTGGCACATCTTCCCAACCCATCTTGTCATCACTGCTCTCGCCATTGTTGCAGTGAGCTGGTACGGCTCTATCG
>JAUWBY010000095.1 GCA_030609605.1 Candidatus Eiseniibacteriota bacterium | reverse complement strand
AAACGCATCGGCATCGTCGGGATTCAGCTGTACGGCCTCGACGTACGTGTCGACCGACTCCTGGTATCTACCCAGCACGAAGTACGCATAGGCTAGGGACGCATGAGAGTACGGGTCCTTGGGCGCCCGGTCGCGAGCAAGTTCGTACATATCGAGCGCCTTCTCGAACTCCTGTGTATCGACAAGGTAGATGCGACCAAGCCCATAGAGAGGGTCCACATAGCTCGGGTCAAGCTCCCTGGCCCTCTCGAAGTTCTCAATCGCCTTGCCGAGCTCGCGCACCCGATAGAACTCCGTTGCGCTGTAGTACGCCTTCTCAGCTGGCGTTACCTCGCCCTGCGTAGAGGACGTCCCCCCCGATCCTTCGATGGTCATCGTGACTTCGTCCGTTGTCGGCGCGGGAGTCATACAACCACCCACAGCCAAACAGACAGAACCCACGACAAGAAGAACAGGCAGACGAACAAGCATCGTTTTCTTTGTCATCATTGCCCCTCTTGGCACGGTCCACAGCGGGACTCGGCCGGCCTACGGTTTCGTATCGCCGCGAAACTCGCTGATCATCAGGATGTTCTCTCTGCAGATGTTGGCTGCCGTACTCCCGGGAGACAGCTCCATGACCTTCTCCCATTCCCGAACCGCCTCATCGAATATCTGCGCGTCCGCGAAGGCAACTCCCAGATTGAAGTGAGCTTCCACGTTGTTCGGATCCAAGTGAAGCGCGACACGGTACATGTCGACCGCGTCGGAATAGCGTCGCTGCCCGTAGTATGCGCTCCCGAGGTTTGTCACGATTATCGGATTTTCGGAATCCAGCCCAAGAGCAATCTCTAGTTCGTGTACACCGTCCTCGAGCTTGCCCACATCCGAGTACAGAGTGCCGAGGTTCAACCTCGCGCCCGCGTGCATGGAATCAATCTCCGTCACCGTGATATACGTCGCGAGTGCATCGTCGAGCATGTTCATCTCGTAGTAGGTGTTGCCAAGTTCGATCAAGAGTTCGACGTCAGTTGGGTTCTGCGCTACACGGCCCTCTATCTCGGCAATTCTGAGAAGAGCCTCCTCGGGGCTCGCAGCTCCGCTGCCATCCAAAGTCAGATCGGCTTCGGAGGAGCCGGACGCCACGAAAACCACCACGAATGCGAGAACCACTACATATGCGAAACGCATCATCAGAATAACCTCCACGCTACCGCCGGACGCGGCGTTACAGCTACTCCGCCGTCAGGCTTTCGACACGCAGGCTGATGATCGTGTCAGGATCCTCCACGGCGCCGTTAGCGCCAGTGCCCTTCTTGATCTCATCGATCACGTCAAGGCCTTCGATGACCTCGCCGAACGCCGCGTATTTCCCATCAAGGCCCGGCGACGCCGCCAGCATGATGAAAAACTGGCTGCCACCAGAATCAGGAGCACCACCTCGCGCCATCGACACAACCCCACGCACGTGTTTCAGACTGCCGTCAAACTCGGCGGGTATGGAGTAGCCTGGCCCGCCGAAGCCACCCTTGTGCTCGACGTCACCCGTCTGTGCCATGAACCCGGCTATCACACGGTGGAATTCGACGCCGTCATAGCGACTGGCGTTCGCGAGATGAACGAAGTTGATCACCGTATTCGGGGCCTTCTCTTCCCAGAGAACAATCTTCATCGTTCCCTTGCTGGTTTCGATCGTCGCGACCTTCTGCCCTGCCGGGAGGTATTCGACCTCCATTGTCTTCTGAACTCCGCCGTCATCGAAGTAAGTCAAGGTCGCAGTCACCAGCTCAGCCTCCTTGTGCACGCTCTCCTGAATCGGCGCGTCCTTTCGCACTACCTCTTCCCGGGCAGCCGTGCTCGGCTGGTCTCCTCCATCGGCCGGTGTCGAACACCCATTTGCCGCCAGCAAGATCAGCGTCAACAGGGCAAGCCCAAGCACTCTCCTCACACGGAACATTCGATTCCCTCCCCTTCCATGGTCTGGTACGCATAATCATCCCACTATTTCACCTTAATCTAACCGCTTCCGAATCGAAGTGTCAAGCTGCTTCTACCCCATGAGCCGGCAATGACCCATCCAGGCGCCATGGCGAGCGAAAACGCTCCTCCTGCTGAAGATTGACCTACCCCGCATTTCAGGGTATGATAGTTGCAGTATCCAATCGCTTTGGGGGCGCGACTCACTGAGTTACGCCCTCTTGTTCCCAGACACTACACCCAATATACGGAGAGAGCGTACGTGAGTGACCTGACCCGCAAGCTTAGGCAATCCAGGAGCCCAGAGGAGTTGCTAAAGATCCTTCAGCAGTCGTCCGTTGCCTTCCTCGATCTCAGATTCACCGATCTGCCGGGTCGCTGGCATCACGTTACCCTTCCGTTGAGCGCTGTGCAGCCTGACCTTTTCGAATCCGGCGTAGGATTCGACGGTTCAAGCGTCGCGGGCTTCAAAACGGTAGAGCGCGGAGACATGGTGCTCCTCCCTGATCTCACGACTGCGAACATCGATCAGTTCGCGGATCATCCGACGGTCGTGTTGCTCGCCACGGCAGCGGAGGCCGACTCACGCGAGCCGTTCTCGCGAGACCCACGGCTCATTGCCGCCAAGGCGGAGGAGGTGCTTGCCGCATCCGGCCACGCTGATGTGAGCCTGTGGAGCCCCGAACTCGAGTTCTATCTTTTCTCCAGGGTTTCGTATGGTGAGGGACCGAGCGGAGCTCACTACGAGGTCTTCTCAGACGAAGCCGGATGGACGGACCCGGAAATCGATGAGGAACTCGGCTACCGCATTCGTGCGGGTTCCGGCTATCATGTAGTCCCGCCGTCCGACATGACGTTTGATCTCAGAAACGAGATAACACTGCATATGCAGGAAGCAGGCATACCTGTCAAGTACCACCACCATGAGAACGGTGCCCCCGGGCAGGTCGAGATCGAGGTCCTCGCGGAGCCGCTCATGGAGGCCGCCGACCATCTCATGCTGGGCAAGTACATCGTCCGCAACACAGCCTCTCAATGGGGCAAGGCGGCCACATTCATGCCCAAACCGCTCGCCACGGAAAGCGGAAACGGCATGCATTTCCACGTCAAGCTCACACGCGGCGGGCGTCCCGTCTTCTATGATGAATCTGGTTACGCCGGTCTCTCCGACAAGGCTCTCTACTTCATCGGCGGCATCCTGGAGCATGGCCGCGCGCTCGCTGCCATCACCAACCCGACCACGAACTCCTATCGGCGTCTCCGCCCAGGATTCGAGGCTCCCACGAACCTCTTCTTCTCTGCGGCCAACAGAAGCGCAGCCATCCGCATCCCGGCCTACGCGACGACGGCCGATTCCAAGACCGTGGAGTTCCGTCCCTCCGACGCCACGGGAAACCCCTATCTCACAATGGCCGCCCTTCTGGCTGCCGGCCTCGACGGCATGGAGAGACGCCACGATCCGCGTGACAATGGCTTCGGCCCATTCGACGTTGACCTCAACTCACTCCCGCTGAGTGAGCGAAACAAGATAGTCCCGCTCCCTTCGCGGCTCGATGAAGCGTTGGACGATCTGGAGCGCGACTCCGCGTTCCTTACCGAGAGCGGCATCTTCCCCAAGGACCTCATCTCAACCTGGATCGACATAAAGAGGCGTGAGGCCGAAGAGGTCCGCACGAGGCCTCACCCGCACGAGTACGATCTCTTCTTCGACTGCTAGAAAAGGCGGCAATGTCGGTTTTCGAACGCAGCCAGCGGCGAAACGCCGCCTTCGGCGTTTCGCGTCTCAATGAGGGACGTCTCTCTGCGGGGAATGGACTTGCTACGGGCGAAGGCGATTCAGCATGCGCGGGAACGCAATCGTCTCGCGCAGGTGGCGGATTCCACATATCCAAGCGACGACACGTTCAAGACCAAGGCCGAAACCGGCATGCGGCACTGAGCCGAAACGCCTCAAGTCGATGTACCATTCATAGTCGGCCCGCGGAAGCGCTCCTTCATCGATAGACTGTTCGAGCGTGGCAAGATTGGTCACGCGCTGCCCTCCACCGACGATCTCACCGTAGCCCTCCGGGGCAAGCATATCGACGGACAGTGTGAGGCGTTTGTCTTCCGGGTCGAGTTCCATGTAGAACGGCTTCACGCTCTTCGGGAAATGCGTAACCATGAAGGGACGGTCGAAGGTCCGCGACATCACGGTCTCGTGATCTGCGCCGAAATCCTTCCCCCACTCAAACTCAACCCCGTTCTCACCGAGGAGCTCCACCATCTCCGAGTAGGTCACGCGCGGAAACGGCGCCTGAACGCGCTTGAGTACGTCGGCATCGCGCTCAAGCAGCTCGAGCTCACGCGCCCGGTCCCTCAGAACGCGACTGACGATCTCCGACACCAGCTCTTCCTGGATGTCCATAATGTCGTTCAGGTCGGCGTACGCGATCTCCGGCTCTATCTGCCAGAATTCCGTCAGATGACGCCTTGTCTTGCTCTTCTCAGCCCGGAGCGACGGCCCAAAACAATAGACCTTCCCGAACGCCATTGCCGTTGCCTCGTTGTACAACTGCCCGCTCTGCGTGAGGTAAGCGCTCTCGCCGAAATACTCCGTCGCGAAGAGTGTCGTGGTCCCCTCGCACGCCGCGGGGGTCAGAATCGGCGTGTCGAGCATCGTGTAGCCGCGGGAGTCGAAGTAGTCGCGTGCAGCTGCTATCACGGTCGCCCTGATCCGCAGGATCGCGAATTGTCGTGAAGAGCGTATCCAGAGGTGGCGGTGATCAAGAAGGAAGGCGTCCCCGTGCTCCTTGCGACCGATCGGGTACTCCTCGGCGACCTGCACAACCTCTATTCCCGTCACGGAGAGCTCGTAGCCTCCGGGAGCACGACTGTCCTCTCTGACCATGCCGGTTACTATGAGTGAGGATTCCACGGTCAGGCCGGCCGCTGTCGCAAACGCTTCGTCACCAACGTCAGTTTTGCTCGCCACGCACTGAATGAATCCGGTGCCGTCGCGGAACTGGAGGAACAGTATCTTGCCGCTCGACCGCTTGCCCGTGAGCCACCCCTTAAGCGTAACCTCACGATCCGCATACTCGCCGATGTCCTCGATGTAGTAGCGCTGCCTCATCAGACCTCCGGGTGGATACGGTGTCGCCCTGTGCCGAGACCGCTCAATCCAATCAATCCAGGCGCTGTCGTTCTAGTCGCCGTCATCGGCGGCCAGTCGCTCGATGGCCTCATCCGGACCGTTTACCAGGAGCACGTCCCCCTCGTCGATGACCGCCTCCGGATCGAGCAGAAGCGTTTCTGGACTGTCGCTGTCCACACCCTCAAGCTTGATCACAGCGACCACGTTCAGCTTGTACCGCTGCCGGAACTTCAGCGATGCGAGCGTCTTTCCCCACATCTCCTTTGCCGCCTTGACCTTGGCAAGACTGATGCCGGGCGACAGTTTCACCGTATCAACCAGACTCGGCGCCATCATCCCCTGGGCAAGCTTGCGCCCCACGAGTTCCTCAACGAGAACTACCTCGTCTGCATTGACAAGTTTCAGAATGCGGGCTTCCTCTTCCGTAACGGCCCGCGAGATCACGCGCTCGATGCCAAACTCCTTGAGAATAGCCGTCGTAAGCACCGCTGCGTGGAAGTTCTCCCCTATGGCGACGAGAGCCGCGTCCACCTTCTCCACCCCTTGCCGCAGCAGTGCGTCCCGGTTTGTGGAATCCAGGCGGACCGCCAGCGTGACCTCGTCCGCGATCCCCTGGACGAGCTCCTGATCCAGATCTATCGCGATCACCTCGACTCCTCGAGCCGCCAGGTCCCGTGCTACGGTGCGACCGAGAAGCCCAAGGCCTATCACCGCAAATCTTCTCATAGCTACCTCCACGGACGCCATAGGACGCGCCGCTACCCGATGACGACCCGCCCCTCGGGATAATCGTACCGGCTTTCCACCCGTCTCTGTCCGATGGCCACGGCGAGCGTCAGGGGACCGATCCGACCAGTCAGCATTATGATCATCAGGGTAAGCTTGCCCGCCACCGAAAGCCCGGGCGTGATTCCTGTAGAGAGCCCCACCGTCCCAAACGCCGAGACTACTTCAAACAGCACCTGCCTCAAAGTCAAATCCTCAAAGACCACGAGCACAAAGGTACCGCAGCTGACGACCATTATGCCCATCGCGACAACGACCAGAGCTTCGCGAACGATCCTGTCGGGTATCCTCCTCTTGAAGAGCTCTACCCTACCCTTACCCCTGAACACAGACGCGATGGAGGCGAGAACCACGCCGAATGTCGAGGTCTTGACGCCACCCGCGGTTCCGCCCGGCGATCCACCAATGAACATGAGTCCTGCCAGAAGAAACAACGTCGGAAGACCGAGCCACGCTGTTCTCACTGTGTTGAAACCAGCCGTTCTTGCGGTCACGGATGCGAAGTAGGAAGTCAGGAGCTTCTCCCCGAACGGCTTCCCGGCGAGAATGCCGTCGTTCTCCAACGCCAGGAAGCCAACGGTCCCGATCAGCAGGAGTGAGATCGTCATCAGAACAACGATCTTGGTGTGGAGCGACCACCTCGACGTCGTGAGTCGGCGTCCCGCAATCAGAGGCCGCCTCCCGAAAGCGTTCATGATAACCGGAAAACCGAGACCTCCGATGATGATCAGCGTCGTCATCACGAGGTTGACGGGAATGCTGCCCGCGTAGCGCTCGAAGCTCGTCGAGAAGAGAGAGAAACCAGCGTTGCAGAAGGCCGATATGGAATGAAAGATGGATGTGAAAACCCCGTCTCCGATTGTGCCGTATGAAGGCCTCATCAGCACGTAGAGCAAACCTGCACCCAGAAGCTCGAGGAAGAACGTCATGGCGATCATGTACCTGAGGGTCCGGCCGATTCGCCCGACCGCTTCGAATGTCATCATCCCACGCAGGACGAGGCTCTCCCCCACACCAAGGCCGCGTCTCATTACGATCGCGAAAAACGCGGTCAGGGTGATAAGGCCGAGTCCGCCAATCTGTATCAGGCCAAGGATCACCCCTTGCCCCAGGTGAGTGAAGTCACTCCCCGTGTCGCGTACGATAAGCCCCGTCACACAGACCGACGACGTCGCCGTGAAGAGAGCGTCCACGAACGGGATCGAGCCCCCGGGCGTCGCCCTCGGTGTAGAGAGCAGCAACGTGCCGACCAGGATAATCAGCAGGAAGGAGAAGATGACGGTTCTGGCCGGCTTGATCCGATACGCGGCCAGCCGCCGATTGAGTCTCACCATCTCGCCAAGAATGAAGACGATCAGGTAGCCCTGCAGAACAACGATGTAGCCCTTCGCCAGCGAGAACACGCTCCTCACCTCGAGAAACGGCGCCAACCACCCTTTTCCCCGAAGGAGAGCTACGAGCGCGATCTGAGCGGCTATGAGCACAACTATCACAAGCCCGGGCCAGCGCGCCCTGACAAACGCCATCTTGCGACGCGCGAGGAAGAACCTCAGGGCTGCATCCATCATGAACAGGGCCACGACAGCGATATCTATGAGATGGAGAATACGGAAATGGGACGGGCTCAGGTAGAACCCGTACTCCGCGATGAGTGAGGCCGCCGCCACTCCCGCAACTACGAACATGATCCGCGACAGCCTGTTCGCGATGTGTTCGCGATCCATGAACTGATCTCCTCCGACAGTCTTCCCGAATGTTCAGAGGATACGGAGGCCGCCGGAGCGCTGTCAACCGAAAAGGCCTCAGCCAAGACAGCACGGGAACTCAAGCGAAGTCAGGGAGTGCCGGGTCCTGGATAGCTGATCCCAAAACGCCTACGGTAGTACACGCGCGAGGCCGCGATGACACCTCCGACGATGACCAGAAGATACGGAGACCAGATGCAGACGAAGAGTACAAACACCATGACGGCCATCTGGTTTCCGCGGGTCCTATCTTCACGACGCCCTGATGCGTGAGCACGCGCCAGTCCTGGAAGCGAAAGGAGCGAACCCAGAACGGCCACCGGTTCTCGGGCGATCGTACCTGCAATCGCAGCCGCTGCAAGCAGGATCAGCGCCAGGAGGCTCGTCGCACGCTCTCCCAGCACGGAAACAGTCGTTGACAGCCCTGTCGCCTCGTCGCCCTCGAGATCCGGGATTGTGGTCGATGCGGTTATGCCGGCTACA
>JAUWBY010000357.1 GCA_030609605.1 Candidatus Eiseniibacteriota bacterium | reverse complement strand
GGAGCCTGCGATCATCGATGCCAGAAGCTCGATTGCAGCTTCGGCGTTATCCGCGGCATCATAGACGGCAAGGAGATGAGTAACCTTCTCATGACCGTAGGCAGGCGAGGCGCGACCGATAGCCAGCGACTTCTCAATGGCGCGCGCAGCCTCGACCTGGTTCCCCGCCCTGTGGTGTGCCCACCCCACACTATCGAGGATGAAAGCGCTGTCGCGTGAGGTCTTGGCCAACTCGAGCGCATGCTCACAGATGGCAACGGTCAGTCCCGGCGCCAGGTCGTCCTCGGCCAGCTCGTAGCCAACGGCGTTGAGGCTGTACACCTCACCGTGCTCGTCCATGAGTTCCGCCATCTCTTGTGCGGATTCAATAGCCGCGGCGTCGTCGACACCGATAGTTCGATCGAAGCGCTGCTGGTGCAGGAAGTACTCGTGTCTCGTGTCGGGCGCGATGGCGAGGAGGGAGTCGATCATGGCGAGTTCCACATCCTCGCCTCTCCGTAGTCCGGCTACCGCAACAATGTCGTGGTAGGCGCCACCGAGAGCCCCTTGGTGCCAGTGATCGATCTCGTCTCCGGTGGCGAGGCCCTTTTCGACAAGAGCGAGACTAAGCCATGGATCCGGGACACGCGCAGGCCACTCCAGCGTCAGGGCCAGAGTAGCGCCGCCCCTCATGCTGGAACAGAATACGAGCGCATTGCCGCTGACTTCGTCTGATTTCAGTAGGCGCCGGGCGATGTCATCACCCTGTTCCACGGCCGCGTCGTCGGGGCCGTAGTGCAGGCGAATCATCAGGAGGTCGTGAAGGTTCGTGGTCAGCCCAAGCCTGACGGCGTCCGGCATCGGGCGTGCGAGCACGGTGTCCAAGTAGCCCGGGGCCCGCAAGTGTCCGAGTTCGAACGCCGCCTCGGCTATGATGTCTGCCTCTGTGGTGGAAAACTCCATGTCGAGATCGGGGTGCTCAACCGCGTAGTCGACGATAGCGTTTATCCGCTCGATGGGATCCTCGATCGCGGCCAGGGCCTCGATCTCCATCTCGATTGCGACACCACTGTAGTGCGAGAACGCCCATATGGCGAGCGCACCGAGAACTGCTACTAGGACTATCGCTATTCCCTTGTTCACTGGCGTCCCCCAGGTGGATGGTTCAGTCTGAGT
The DNA here is from genome assembly GCA_030609605.1 of Candidatus Eiseniibacteriota bacterium. Taxonomy (GTDB): domain Bacteria; phylum Joyebacterota; class Joyebacteria; order Joyebacterales; family Joyebacteraceae; genus Joyebacterum. The sequence continues at coordinate 934 of JAUWBY010000357.1, read as the reverse complement.
GCGCAAGCGATAACGGTACGGCAGTTGCAGATTGACATCCAGCATTTCTTCACGTAGCCTGTCGTCACTGGTGAATGGGAGATGCGGACGATGGTGGTTGATGCTCACCCGTGGAACGTCTCCGTGCAGGAGGCGTTTCGGATACAGAAGGAACTCGTTGGCCGACTGGTTCGCGAGGACGATTTCGGTCGGATTGAGTCCGTAGCCGGGATCGACGTATCCTTCTCACCTCAGAAGAACCTTCTCTACGCTGCCATCGTTGTGATTGACGCAGAGACCCTTGAGCCGCTGGAGGTAGCATCCGCGTCTCTGGAGCCGGTATTTCCGTACATTCCGGGTCTGCTCACTTTTCGGGAGGGCCCGGTTGTGCAGGAGGCGTACGCGAAGCTCGGGCTCGAGCCGGATCTACTGATGTTCGACGGCCAGGGTGTCGCCCATCCGAGAGGACTCGGGCTTGCAGCACACATGGGCGTGCTGATGGACATGCCGTCGATCGGGTGTGCGAAGTCGCGCCTCGTTGGGGAGTTCAAGGAGCCGAAGCAAAAGCGTGGTTCTATGAGGACCTTGAGTCTTCACCGCAAGAAGATAGGTGTAGTTCTCAGATCGAAAGATAACACGAAGCCGCTGTTCGTCTCTCCGGGCCACCGGATATCGGTCGAGGCGGCGGCGGAGTGGGTGCTCAGGACAGGGAAGGGATACAGGCTGCCGGAGCCGACGAGACTTGCCCACCTTGAAGCCGGGCGAGCCAAGAGGTAGACTTTGGCAGGGTTGGTGACGCAGGGGTGGCCGGCGTGGACCACACCACGGAGCGGTAACTCTGTTCGTCACCGGAAGAGCGAGGAGAGCACGGGTGGAGTCATCAGATAGAGGGATGGGAGGTGTTGAAATGCCCGGTACGTATCCTGCTTGCCGCATGTGTGAGAAGGGGGTTCTG
>JAUWBY010000206.1 GCA_030609605.1 Candidatus Eiseniibacteriota bacterium | reverse complement strand
TTCCAGGAAGGTCCGGATCGAGAGTCTCTTCGTTGACTCTCTCAAACAACCCGTTCTCGGACGTCGATCGATAGATGTTGAAGCCCTCTGCTGGGCCGAGGTAGTCGGCCGACCAACGAAGCGTCACAACCAGAGGATCGGTAATGGACGCAAAGAAGATACCCTCGACCGGCGTGTAGGCGCTGCATCCCCATAACGAGAAGGATGTGCTCTCCGCACTGCCGGCAAAGGGACCTCCAAGCCTCGAACGGAGCGTGAAGCTCGTGGAGGTGCAGAGGGGACTGCCATCTGCTGGTGCTGCCGCAGGCGTTGCCCAGGTCCTGAGCTCGAAAGCCGCGGACGCAGGCACGACAAAGGCTGCCAGAAGAACCAGCGCCAAAACAACGCACGAAGTTCTCACACGCTCCTCCTCATTCCGCACGCGGCACTTGCGAACCGCGCTGTGGCCTGTTTATCTACCGTTACACCTTGTCAGCCGCACAGTAGGGCCCTAGCTGCTTGGTTGTCAAGAACCAATACGGCAGCATTGGATTCCCCTCATCTACGGGTGGACGAATACACGAGACCTGTTGTAGTGTCGTCAGCCAGCGATGGATTCGGACGATGCTTCATGCACGGACGGCATCGAGCACAGAAACGAGGTGACGTGAAGAAGAAAACGCTCCTTGAGGCCATCCGCGAAGTTGAACGCTCCCCACACCACTGGAGCGTGTTCGCACTTGCCTTCCTCGCACTCGTTGTCGCGAGAAACCTCCTCGAAGGCGCTCTGGGACCCAGGGGCTCCATCGGGTTCGTCTACTTCTCCTCGCCTTCTGCGCTCATGGTGCTCGATCACTTCCTCTTCTTCTATGTGAGCCTGTTTCTCGGGTTCTCGATCCTTCTCTCCGCGCTGGCGCGAGAACGCATCGGATCTGTCATGAAGGTGATGACGCCCGCGTGGGTCATCATCCTGATCCCGCCCGTTCTGGACTACATCATCACCTCAGGTGAGGGCATGAGGATCACGTATCTACTCGACCTCAGATCGGTGGTCCTCCAGTTCTTCAACCCTACGATCGCACTTGACCGCGTCTCTCCGGGGCAGCGCGTCGAGATCCTGGCGGCCTGCCTTCTCGCGGTAGCGTACGTTCGCATCAAGACGAAGAGCTGGTTCCGCGCGGCAACCACCTTTCTACTCACCTATCTTCTACTACTGGCACACGGCATTCTGCCGAACGCCCTCGCCAGGCTCTCGTGGACCGTCACCGAGGGTGCACGTGCCCCACTGGCATTCATCTACAACGCCACCTACCGGGCAGGCGGCATAGTCCCCGATGAGAGCAGGAAGCTGGCGCTCGTCTTCATCTTCACGTCGTGCGCGCTGGCGTGGCTGGCCTTCAGGCTTCATGCGCCGGAGAAGGAACGGGCTCTGCGCCTGAATACGCGCCCCTTGAGGACACTTCACTACCTGGGAATGGCAGCTTTCGGTCTCGCACTCGGATGGGCCATTTTCTCTCCGGTCGGCGTCTCATTCACCGGCGGCGGTGACGTTCTTGGAATCATCGGCGTCATTCTGGCTGTCCTTCTCGCATTCCACGCTTCCGTGAACCTGAACGATCTCTTCGATGAGGAGAGCGACCAGATCGTAGGTGCTTCTCGCCCCCTCGTCCAAGGAACACTCGGAAGAAGAGACGTGGCTGCCACAGCCGGCGTTCTTGCGATCGCGTCACTCCTTGTGGCGCTCAACGTCAAGTACTCCACTTTCCTCCTCATGCTTCTTACACTGACGCTATCGCTCTTCTACTCCGCGCCGCCAATTCGCCTGAAGCGAATACCTCTGGTATCGAACCTCAGCCTCGGGCTCATGTCGCTGCTAGCCTGCATGACCGGGTTCTCCGCGTTCGCCGAGGAACGCTCGTTCGCGCTCTTTCCTCCGCGGCTTGCCTGGCTCATCGTCCTCTCGTTCGGACTGGGATTCGCTGCCAAGGACCTCAAGGACAGAGAGGGCGATGGAGCAACGGGTGTGATCACCCTACCGGTCCTCCTGGGAGAACGCGCCGGCCGCATCACGACGGCAGTGCTCGTGCTGGCCGGCTATCTTGTCGTACCTGCTCTCCTTCCGTACGGTGCTCTCACCCCTCCTGCAATCGTCCTTGGAATCGGAAGCGCCGTCATGGTCCTCCTCTGGAAGCGTCCACACCTCGACCGGCTACTCCTGGCCGTGTGTCTGGCATTCACGCTCGCCATAGGCGTCGTCACCGTGCTCAACGTCGATCGTGTTCTTCCAGACCACATTCCCGTCGTCGAAGCGAAGGCTGCAGAATTCGCAGCCAGACAGGCAGAAGCATGGCACGACTGGACCCGCGCAGGACCTCTCTACGCCATAGCAGCTGCCACATTCACGGATGATCCGGATATCCAGGAGCGCGCAGGAAGCGCGCTCTTCCAGAGTGGCGACCCGGAACGGTCGCTTCCATTTCTCGGGATGGCGGTCGATCTTGACCAGTCCCGACCGGTCGCGCTCCAATACCTGGCGCTCGCAGAGTCACGACTTGGGCGGGTGGACTCCGCCCTCAGCATCATGCATGAGGCTGTAGAGAGAGCGATGCGGCCGCGGGTGTTTCTCTCGCTCCTGGGAGATGAGCAGACAGCTCGCGGCGACCACGTCGCCGCATCGAGAGCCTTTTCGCACGCGCTCCGGGCCGGACAGCCGGACATCCCGGCCCGCCTGCGGCTGGGAGCAGCGTTCCTTGCGATCGGCAGAATGGAAGAGGCGCGCGCCGAGCTCAAGACGGCCGTCGACCGACGACCATCCTCACCCGAGGCGCACGATGCGCTGGGGAAGTTCTACAACACCTCGCGGGAGCCGGGTCTCGCCGCTGAACAGTTCGCTCAGGCTACAGAACTCGACCCCGATGAACCCGTCTTCTGGAACAACCTGGGAGTCGCAGAGCGCGAGGCAGGCCGCTTCGAGGCGTCGCTCACCGCGCTCAATACTGCCGGAGGACTGGCGCCCCGCATGATCGACCCGTACTACAATCGCGGTCAGGTGTTTGAGAGGCTTGGGAGAAATGATGAAGCGAGGAGACAGTATCTCCTCGCCCTCGAGATTGACCCATCGTTCGCCCCAGCACGCGCCGCTCTGGACGCGGTCAGATGAGATCACGCACGCCGTGCAGCGCGGAATCGGCCAGGCGGTCACGCAGGCCGCGCACCGCGGAATCGGCCAGGCGGTCACGCAGGCCGTGCAGCGCGAAGTTCTTCCAGTAGGTAGTACGGAACCTCAACCTCTCCCACATCGATCTGCGGCTTGTTAGCGCCGTGGAAATCAGTCCCGCCGGTCTTGAGGGCGCCGTGGCTCTCGGCCACTGACGCGTAGTGACCGACGAGCTCCGAATACTGCTCCTTGCTGATCAGAGAACTTCCGTCCCAATAGGGGCTGTTCTTGTTGTAGCTGTAGTAGACCTCGATTCCCTTCACTCCTGCTCCGACACACGTCGCGATCGTCTTGTCGACATTCGGATCGATGAGCATGCCGTGCTTCGTGAAGGTCTTGTTGTACACGCCGGGGTGCGCGATCACGGGTACGCCGCCGGCGCGCTCGATGAGGTCGACCGTCGCTTCGAGAGACAGACTGAAGTCCTTCGTAACGTACCAGTCCCCGCCAAAGGACGTCTTCTCGAAAAAGACCTCGGCGCGAAAGCTCGGGTAGTGTTCTCGCAGGATCTTCCAGATGTGCGGGCGCCGAACCGTGTCTCCGTCCGCCACGGCGAGGACCTCAGAGCTCTCGATCTCGTAGCCATTCTGGGCAAGCACCGCGAGCTGCTTGTAGAGTTTGTCGTTCTTGGCCTTCTGGAGAAGGTCCAGCGCCTCGATCAGTTCGGCGCCGTCGGGGTCAACGAAGTAACCGAGGATGTCTATCTCAACGAGATGCCGGTCGGGATCGTGCGAGATGCCGATCTCGGTACCGGGCACTACCTCGATACCGTGCTTCTCACCCGCCGCCATTGCGTCCTTCACACCGCTGATCGTGTCGTGGTCCGTGATGGCAACAGCGGCAAGTCCTCGTTTCTTCGCAAGAAGAACGAGCTCTTCCGGAGTGAATGTCCCGTCGGACGCTGTCGTGTGAAGATGGAGATCAATCCGCGCACCGGTCATGGGCGCTACACCTCGATTCCGAAGAAGCCCTTGAGAGCGAAGCCTGCGATGACCGAGACCCCGAAGAAGATCCAGAGCCAGTGGAAGGTAAGACCGAAGAGAAGCCCCTGCTTCGCTTCATAGTGAATCGTGATCGAGTGCACGATGGAGACTCGCTGGATCGGCTGCTCGGCCGGATACAGGAAAGCACTCCAGGTTCCGGCCTTCGGCCTGAGGGAAGCGAACCTCACGGTACCCAGGTCCTCGCCAACCACGACCACCTTGTCGATCGTCCCGCCAGGCGTAACGACCGAGAGCGTGCGCGTACCGCAACGATCGGCTGCTATCTTCCATTCGATCTCACCTGCCGCGTCCATCCTG